>CAYVBC010000057.1:0-9289 GCA_964449545.1 uncultured Clostridia bacterium
GATCTCCTGGTCACCCATCGCTGCCATGATTTTGACATGGCCGAAAACAAACCCCTGACAGACGGGGTGATCACGGGCTATGGCACCATACAGGGCCGGTTGGTGTATATCTTCTCACAGGATTTCACCATTTTCGGCGGATCCCTGTCCAAAACCTATGCCGAAAAGATCGTCAAGATCATGGAGATGGCCGCGCGCATGGGCGCGCCCGTCATCGGCTTGAATGATTCCGGAGGCGCCCGGATCCAGGAAGGTGTGGATGCCCTGGCGGGGTACGCGGATATATTCCTGCGCAATGTCCTCTATTCCGGCGTGGTGCCGCAGATTTCCATGATCCTGGGGCCCTGCGCGGGTGGGGCCGTCTATTCTCCGGCCATCACGGACTTCATCATGATGGTGGACCAATCCTCCTACATGTTCCTCACCGGACCAAAGGTGGTCAAACAGGTCACCCAGGAAGATGTCACCACGGATCAACTGGGCGGTGCCGGGGTTCACTCCTCCCGCAGTGGAATCGCCCACTTCGTGTATGAAAATGAAGACGCCGCTTTCGAGAATCTCAAGACGCTTTTCTCCTTTATCCCGCAGAACAACAAGGAAAAGACACCGCTGGTGGCGTGTGCGGACCCCATCGACCGCGTGGATGAAAGCCTGAACTATATCGTTCCCGACAACCCCAACAAGCCGTATGATATGAAGGAGATCATCACCACCATAGTGGATGATCACCATTTTTTCGAAGTGCAGCCCGAATACGCCAAGAACATCATCATCGGATTCGGGCGTCTGAACGGCCAGTCCGTGGGCGTGGTGGCCAACCAGCCCGCCTACCTGGCCGGAGTCCTGGACAACAACTCCTCCATGAAGGCCGCGCGCTTTGTCCGTTTCTGCGACGCCTTCAATATTCCCCTGGTGGTGTTTGAAGACGTTCCGGGGTTCATGCCCGGTACGGCCCAGGAATACAATGGAATCATTAAGAACGGCGCCAAATTGTTGTATGCCTTTGCCGAGGCCACGGTTCCCAAGCTCACGGTGGTGGTGCGCAAGGCCTACGGCGGCGCCTACTGTGTCATGAACTCCAAGCACATGCGCGCGGATGTCAACCTGGCATGGCCGACAGCCGAAATCGCGGTCATGGGACCGGATGGCGCGGTTGAAATTATTTACAACAAGCAGATCCGTGAAGCGGAAGACAAGGCGGCCAGAACCGTTGAACTCAAGCAAAGTTATCGCGATCATTTCGCCAACCCCTTCAATGCCGCGGGAAAAGGGTATGTGGATGATGTGATTGTTCCGGCCAATACGAGGCGTAAACTGATCAAAGCGTTGAAGATGCTGTCATCAAAAGTAGATACGAATCCGGAAAAAAAACACGGTAATATTCCACTGTAGAGAGGGAGTGACACAGAGTGAACCTGACTGAGGCACTGACAATTACGGGGTTGGGAATCAGCGTTGTTTTTTCCGGCCTGATTCTGACCAGTCTTCTGATTTCATCGTTTTCATTTATTCCCCGGCTGTTCGCCCGCAGGGAAAAGCCGTCTGCCCCGGCAGCTGGCGCACCGGAAACCCCCGCAGTGCCCATCAGTCCCCCTCCGGATCCCGACGTGGTGGCTGTGATTGTCGCGGTACTGGAAGTGGAATTCCGGCTGCGTCTGCCTCTGCTGGAGGGGCGTTTTACATTTCATTCATGAGGGAGTTTTCATGCGGAATCTGATGTTTCTACCGGAAACGGGCGTGTTTCATTCTCCTGTCAGCCATGAGGGAATTCAAGGAGCGTAACAACCATGCAAAAATACAAACTCGCCATTGGCGAAAAGGAATACGAGGCTGAAATCAGGGAGATCACCGCGGAAACGGCCATTGTGGTGGTTAATGGCCGGGAGTATACCGTGGAGTTGAAGGAACTGGGTCACAAGCCCATGACCCTCCAGGCACCGGCCGCCCCGCCGGCATCGACCGGACCCGTGCCTGTCGCGCCTGCCGCAAGGGCCGCCGCTCCCGTTCCGGCGCAAACCGGGGGAGACGCGCAATCCGTTACCGCTCCGCTTCCCGGGCTGATCGTGGATATCATGGTGAATGAGAATGACACGGTGAAAGCCGGTCAGAACCTGATCCTCATGGAAGCCATGAAGATGGAGAACCAGATCGCCGCCACCTATGACGGGATGGTCAAGCGGATTTACGTCAAAAAAGGCGACAGCGTGTCCGAGGGCGACGTTCTGGTGGAACTCTGCCGGCCGCCCATGACCACGCTGTGAGGTGAGACCATGAAACGATCACTTCCCATTGTTCTGGCGCTGCTGTTCTGTGGAACTTTCCTTTCTGCCGCTCAGGATCTGAAGGTTTCCTTTAATCATGATATTTTTATCCAGATTTCCCGGGGCAGTGATGACCGGGTGGTTCCCGGGGACAGGGGCAGTCTGAAGGATGAGGACGGGAATGTGCTGGGGGCCTTTCGCGTGATATCCGCGGATGATTCCGACTCCATCGCCCGCGCGATCTTCTCTCCGGGTGTGGATCCCGCTAAAGCGCTGAAACGGGTTCAGACCGTCATGTTGAGGGGATTGCCCAGTCGCGTGACACCGGCCGCTTCCGAGTTTTTCTTTCGCATCGAAAACCGGGGATCCGCGGATGGCGTCAAGAAGGGGATGAAGGGTGAGATCTTCCTGAAGGACAAGCTGGCGGGGATTTTTCGTGTGGTGGGAGTGGAAGAGAACTCCGCGGTGGCAATGGTGACCAACAACGCGGCGGATGTGGATTTTCGTCGCGCGAACCGTGGAGAGTTCAAGAGTTACGTTCAGCAGGTGATTGACGGCACCGGTTTTGTCCACCTCACGTTGAAAAACCTGATCATGCTGGTGATCGGCCTCTTTTTCATCTACCTGGGAATCGCCAAGGATTACGAGCCATTGCTCCTGGTCCCCATCGGATTCGGAATCCTGGTGGGCAACATTCCCCTTCCCCTGCAGTTATTCAACAGTATTTCCGTGTACATGATCGACCCCCAGACGCACCAGTACGTGTTCAACACAACCAGTAACAGCGTGATGGGACTGATCTATTTCGGCGTTCGCTCCGGACTTTTCCCCCCGCTGATCTTTCTCGGGATCGGCGCCATGACCGATTTCACCGCCCTTCTGTCCAACCCCCGCAGTGTGCTGCTCGGGGCCGCGGCCCAGACGGGAATCTTCATCACATTCATCAGCGCGCTGAAGCTGGGGTTCTCTCCGGCCAACGCGGCCGCCATCGGCATTATCGGCGGGGCGGATGGGCCCACCGCGATCTTTCTTTCCTCCAAGCTGGCCCCCACGCTGATCGGTCCCATTGCCATTGCCGCCTATTCGTATATGGCCATGGTACCCATTATTCAACCGCCCATTATGAAACTGCTGACCAGTAAAAAGGAAAGGCTGATCCGCATGACGGCCGGGCGCAAGGTCAAGAAGGTGGAGAAAATCCTCTTTCCCATAGTGGGGATGATCGTGACCACCCTCGTGGCCCCGGGTGCCATTCCCCTGCTGGGGATGCTCTTTTTCGGAAACCTGTTGAAGGAGTCCGGGGTCACCACCCGGCTGGCAAAGACCGCTTCGAACTCCCTTGTGGATATCGCCACGATTCTTCTCGGGCTGGCTGTGGGCGCCTCCACCAGCGCTCAAGTGTTTCTGAACAAAAAGTCCATCCTGATCTTCGTGCTGGGAGTCATATCCTTCGGTGTCGCCACCGCCTGCGGTGTCCTGTTCGCCAAGCTGATGAACCTGTTTTCCAAGCGAAAAATCAATCCCCTGATCGGAGCGGCCGGCGTGTCCGCCGTACCTGATTCCGCGCGGGTGGTTCACAACGTGGGTCGGGAAGAGGACCCGAATAATTACCTGCTGCAGCACGCCATGGGCCCCAACGTGGCGGGTGTGATCGGCTCAGCCATCGCTGCCGGCGTTTTCCTGGGGATTTTCTAAAGGAGAGAGGAGATGAGTAGAATCATAGCCGCCATTCCCAACGTATGCGAAGGACAGGACGAGAAATTCATCGATGAATTGACCCGGAAGCTGAAGGTCGTTAAGGGACTGGTCCTGCTGGACGTTTCCATGGATCACAGCCGGAACCGCACCGTTCTGGCCATGACCGGATCCAGGGAAGCCCTTTTTGAGGGGGGGCTTCTGCTGTATGAAGAATCCCTGAAACATATCGATATGAGGCGCCACAATGGTGAATATCCCCGGATCGGTGCCGTGGATGTATTTCCCTTTGTGCCCATGAAGGACGTTTCCATTGAAGAGGCGGCGGAGATGTCCACGGCCTTCGCGGAAAAAGTTGCGGAAACCTTCCGCATTCCCGTCTATCTTTATGGGGAAGCCGCCCGTCATCCGAACCGGCGCCTGGTGGAAAACATTCGTGACGTGGAATATGAAGGGCTGGAAGAACGGTTGAAGGATCCGGCATGGAAACCGGATTTCGGCCCGGACGAATTCAAGCCCGATGCGGGGGCCACCATTATCGGCGCCCGTTACCCGCTGGTCAGCTTCAAAATCTATTTGGATACCCGGGATCCTTCCGTGGCGGAGAAGATCGCACGTTCCGTGGGATTTGCTTACGGAGGATTGCGTCATGTCCGCGCCAACGCCGGGCGCGCCCGGGAAGAGCAGAAGATGCAGATCACCGTATCCATATCCAATTACCGGGAAACCCCCATGTACAAGGTGATGGAACTGGTCCGCATGGAGTCGAAACGATTCGGAGTCGGGGTCCGTTCCGTGGAGATGATCGGATTGATTCCCGAGCGGGTTTTCTTCGATTCGGCCATGTATTATATGAGCATTCACGATCTCTCTTCCGACAGACTGGTGGAAAAAAATATCATGGCACATCTGAATGAAAAGATTTTCTTCATGAGTTGAACGCCTTCGAAAAAGTCAACTGAATTGACTTATGGGAACCGGCCCCCGTATAATGATTTCTAACCAAATTCCGCTGAGGAGAGTTTTATGAGCAGTGAATTCAAACCATTCATTTCCGCAGAACAGAACTTGAAAGAGTTTACCCTGCGGGCATTGTTGATCGGTCTTGTGCTGGCCGTGGTTCTGGGAGCGGCGAACGCCTATCTGGGACTGAAAGCAGGCATGACCATCGCGGCCACCTATCCCGCGGCAGTTCTGGGCATGGCGCTGTTGCGTCTGTTCAAGGACAGCAATATTCTGGAAGAGAACCTGACTCGAACGGTGGGTTCCATCGGTGAATCCGTGGCAGCGGGTGCGATTTTCACCTTGCCCGCCTTCCTGATCGCCGGGGTGTGGTCCAACGAATTTTTCGGCAGCTTTGCCGGATACTGGAAATCAACGGTCATCATGCTTGTCGGTGGTGTGGCCGGTATCCTCTTCGTGACCCTGTTGCGGCGCGTCATGGTGGAAGATCCCGACCTGCCTTTCCCGGAGTCCCTGGCCGCCAGTGAGATCCACAAAGCCGGACGCAGTGGCGCAACGGGCGCGAAATTTCTGTTCTATGCGATGGGTATTGGCGGAATCATCGAATTTTTCAAGAATTTCGCCATCCTCAAGGGATTGTGGCAGCATTTCGTGATTTTTTCGAAAAAAATCATTCCCGCCACCGGACTGGACAGATATGGCCTTTCATACAAAGGCGTCAACACGGGTGGTGGTTTCCTCTTGAAATCCCCCTCCCTGAGCCCCGCGTTCATGGGTGTGGGATATATCATCGGACCGAAACTCGCCGCGTTGAACTTCGCCGGAGGCGTACTGGCATGGGGCCTGTTCGTTCCCATTCTTCTGCTGGTGCTTGCGCCCCAGTTTTCGCCGTTCATCGGCAGCACCATCATGCTGGGCGGAAATGAAGTCACCCTGACCTGGAACTTCATCGCCGATAACATTATTTTTCCCAGCATCGTGAAACCCATCGCCATCGGCGGGATGTTAATGAGTGCCGCGTATACACTCTGGAACATGCGCAAGAGCCTGATGGCAGGCATCGGTCGCTCCATTGAAGATGTCAAAAAGGCGGCTACTGCCGGACAGACCACCAAGCGCACGGACAAGGATATCAACATCAAGTTCGTGTTCATGGGGCTCCTGGCCATATCGGTGATCACCTTTGTCGTGTACTGGTGGTTCATGGATTTTACTCACGAAAACCTGTTGCCCGCCATTGTGGCGGCCCTGGTCATGATGATCGCCGGATTCTTCTTCGCGGCGGTATCCGGGTACCTGGTGGGCCTGATCGGCTCCTCCAATAATCCCATATCCGGATTGACCATATCCACCCTCGTGGTGGCGGCCATTTTAATGGTACTGCTCGGCGCGAAGGGGACCCATGGCGTGATCGCGGTTCTTGCCGTCGCCGGTGTGATCTGCGTGTCCGCGGCGGTGGCTGGAGAGATGCTTCAGGATCTCAAGGTGGGGCACCTGCTCGGGGGTACTCCCTGGAAGATGCAGGTGGGAGACTTTATCGGCGTTATCATATCCGCGCTTGTCATGTGGGTGCCGCTGTTCATTCTGAATGCCGGAGATCTGAAAACCGCGGCCCTGGAAGGGTATCAGGGTGGGTTCGGAGGTAAGGTTCTGGCAGCGCCCCAGGCCGGGCTCATGGCGCAGCTTTCAAAGGGAATCGTCGGTGGTGAGATGGTATGGCCGCTGATCATCGTGGGAATCATCATGGCCATCGGATTTATCCTGGTCAAGGTGAAAAGCCCGATGCTGGTCTGCGTGGGAATGTACCTGTCATTCGGCACCGTTGCCGCCATTTTTGTCGGCGGTATAATCCGCTGGGTGGTGGATATGATGATTGCCAGACGCAAGCTGAATGAGAACCAGATATCCCGTGTCAACAACCGGGGCGTACTCCTGGCTGCCGGCCTGATCGCCGGTGAAGCGCTGATGGGGCTGGTTTTTGCTTTCTTCGCCTTCATGGAATGGCAGGTTCCCCGCCTCTGGCCAAAATCACCCTTCTTCCTGAGCGTATTGGTCATGGTTGGGCTGGGCTACCTGCTGGTCAAGCTCCCCCTGAACAATGCGGGTCATCCGGATGAACCGGCTGCCCCGAGCGTGGGTTAATCAGAAATTCACCGGGCTTCCTGAGGGAGCCCCGCGAAATAAACGGAGCCGGGCGGGAATTCCGCCCGGCTCCGTTACAAAAAAAATGTTTGTGAAAATAAAACCTCCTTCCGGGAATCCGGAAAACATGCTTGACTGGATTCCGGAAAGGGCCATTGAGTGGCAATTGGACGGCGAGAACAAGGTTTTTCTGGTTAAGGAAAAATCCGGTCGTCGCTGGATGAAATGGATGATTCAACGGGTGGGGAAAAGTCAGAACTTCCATATTCATCTGGATGAGTTCGGCACCCATGCATGGCAACAGGCGGATGGGGTTCGAGATCTTGCCGCCATAGCCATCGAAATGAAAAGCCGATTCGGCAGTGATTTTCCCGATGGGGAAAAGAGAACCTGCGCCTTTTTTGCCACGCTTGCGAAGCATGGTTTTATCCATTTCAAAAAAACCGCTTGATTTACGTCGGATAACCTTTGAATTTTCTCCCAACCTGATGTATCATATTATCAGACAGTAACGGTATTTGGCTTCGTTCCATCGCTGAAACTGAAAAATCAAAAAACAGGAAAATGATGCCAGAAAAGAGAACAATTAATTCACAACGATGGGAATCCCCATGGAAAATCGCGCCTGAAATTCACCGGCTCCTGTCCGAAGCTCCCAGCCTGGCGGAAGCCCGTTCCCGCCTGATGGATTACCTGGAGGAATCCACCAGGTCTCTGACGGATGGAAACGAAACGCTGAAAGACTGGAATTTTCTGATCCGCAGGGACGCGTTGCGCGTGTTCCTCTCCATGATCAGCGAACGGAATGAGAAAGCCTCTGAGAATTCAATGCTGAAACTGATATGGACCGCGGCTCAAACCGGGGACTCGGAAGTCAGTCCCGAGTTCATCAAAGAGATTGAACATCTTTTTATGGCCCTTACGCAGCGCACGGATGTATACCCCGGAGACTTGATCCGGGGACTGGAAGAAGTCGATTTCGAATCCATGCACGGGCGGGAAGCGGCACAGCGGCGTTCCGACTTTCTGGATGGAATGGGCGATCGCATGGATGAAATCATTTCCCATTACCCGCATGGTCTGACGCCCGAGGTTCTCGCCCGTAGAGAAGAAAATCGAAAACGGGTTCTGGAGGCATTTGGCGGCGTCGAGTCGGATTGGAGTGATTATCGCTGGCATTATCGCAACGTAATCCGCGATTCCCAGGGGCTTGAAAAAATGCTGCGGGTGATTGATATGGAACCCGGGCAGATAGAAGCCATCGGGACGGCCATTCAGAATGACATCCCCTTTGGTGTGACTCCCCATTATCTCCATCTAATGGATCGAACCCGGAGTGCCCGGGATATGGCGGTCCGAATGCAGGTATTTCCCCCGGCCAGCTATGTGAACGCAGTGCTTTCACACATGAATGACCGCAACCTGGCATTTGATTTCATGCGGGAACATGATACTTCTCCTGAGGCCCATATCACCCGCAGGTATGTGAAAGTCGCCATCCTGAAGCCCTATGATACCTGCCCCCAGATCTGCGTATATTGTCAGCGAAACTGGGAAATCACCAGCCCCTTTGCTGACGGGGCGCAGGTCTCTCAAAAAGATCTGGACAAGGCGGTGGAGTGGATCGAGACCCATCCCCATATCATTGACCTGCTGATTACCGGTGGGGATCCCCTGGTCATGAGCAATGCGAAACTGGAGTCTCTGCTTGACCGACTGGCGGCAATTCCACATCTGAAAACCATTCGCATCGCCACACGGTTCCCGGTTACCCTTCCGGAACGGATCGACGATGAACTGGTGGATATGCTGGCACGATACCACGATCCGGGTCGGAGGATCATCTACATGGTGACCCATATTCAACATCCATACGAGATCTGTCAGGAAACACTGGACGCGGTGAACCGCGTGAGGAATCGAGGGATGGGGGTATACAATCAACAGGTATTTACATTCTCCAACAGTCGACGTTACGAATCCGTGGCCCTGCGGATGGCGTTGCGGATGATCGGAGTGGATCCCTATTACGTGTTCAATATGAAGGGGAAATCGGAGATGGAGGATTATGCGGTTCCCATTGCCCGAATTCTCCAGGAACGCAAGGAGGAAGCCCGAATGTTGCCGGGAATCTTCCGCACGGATGAACCGGTTTTCAATGTACCCTTTCTGGGCAAGAACCATGTGCGCGCAAACCAGGATCATGAGTTGATTTCCATCATGCCGGA
>CAYVBC010000058.1:0-9233 GCA_964449545.1 uncultured Clostridia bacterium
TTTCTTTCGCAATACCTGGAAGGAGAATAGCCATGTATCTGTATGCACAAGGAGCCGGGGGTGGAGCTCAGCCAAGTATGATCAGCGCATTGATCCCCTTCGTGATTATTTTTGTTATCTTTTACCTGCTGATCATCATGCCCGCCAGGAAAAAGCAGAAAAAGCATCAGGAGATGCTTGGTGCCCTGAAGGGCGGCGAACGTGTGGTCACGGCCGGTGGCATCTTCGGCACCGTGTCCAGGGTTCTGGATGATCGGATCGAATTGGAAGTGGATAAAAATACCCGGCTGCAGGTGACCAAAACTTCGGTTTCCACCATCGTTCAGCCCGGCGGAGACGGCAAGTAACCCCCACCGGGGGCATGTGCCTGTTTCCACTCGTAGCCGTTTCACGGTGACCCAACCTACGCGGGTCATGGAGCGGAACATTCTGCGGAGGATGTAATGAACAAGTCAATGAGCTGGAAGATTATACTGATCCTGGGAGTCATCGTATTCTCGGTGGTGATGTTTCTTCCCCTGGAAGAGAAAGTCAAGCTGGGACTTGACCTCAAGGGGGGGATGCACCTGATCCTGGAAGTCCAGACCGATGAGGCCATCCGGATCCAGACGGATCAGGGTGTCGAAACGTTGAAAGCCCAGATGAAAGAGGCTGGGATCGCTTATGAGAAGATCAGCCGTGATGGGATCAGTTCCATTACGGGAAGCGGAATTCCCTATGAGCGTCAACGGGATGTCAAGGATATACTGGATGATGACTTCCGTGACTGGAAGTACACATACACTGGAATGGGCTTCACCCTTTCCCTCAAACCCAATATTGAGATGCGTATGCGCGACCAGTCGGTGGACCAGGCCCTCCAGACCATTGACAACAGGGTCAATGAATACGGCGTTGCCGAACCCGTGATCCAGAAGGAAGGCCTGAGTGGAGATCGGTTGCTGGTACAGCTTCCGGGCGTGGATGATCCGGCCCGGGTGAAAGGGCTGATCCAGAACACGGCCATGCTGGAGTGGAAACATGTGGAATCCGGTCCTTATGAGACCGAGGAAGCCGCGGCCGCGGAGTACAACGGAGTGATTCCGGATGACATGATGGTCGTCAAAACGAACCCTCGTCGTCTCACCAAGGGATTTTACGTCCTGCGCAGAGCTTCCGTGGTGACGGGAAACGACCTGAAAAACGCCCGGCGTTCCCAGGACGAATACGGCGGATCCGCGGTGGGATTCAGCTTCAACAACGATGGCGCGCGGAAGTTCGAGCGCTACACCGCGGCCAACGTGGGCAAGCGCCTTTCCATTGTGATGGATGAGCGAATTGAGAGTGTGGCCACGATTGATGATGTGATCTCCTACAGCGGGATCCTGCGGGGGAATTTTACGCCGCAGGAGGTGGATGACATGGTGCTGGTCCTGCGTTCCGGCGCATTGCCGGCTCCACTGAAGTACCTGCAGGAACGCACCATCGGGCCCTCCCTGGGCGCGGACTCGATTCGAAAGGGGTTGAGCGCAACGGTGTTCGGATTGATCCTGGTTATCGTTTTCATGCTGGTCTATTACAAGGGCGCCGGTATCAATTCAGTTGTCGCCCTGTTGCTCAATATCGTGATCCTGCTGGGCATACTGGCCTACTTCGGCGCAACCCTGACCCTGCCTGGCATTGCCGGCATCATACTGACCATCGGAATGGCGGTGGATGCCAATGTGCTGGTGTTTGAGCGGATCAAGGAAGAACTGCGGGCGGGGAAATCTCCCAAGGCCTCCATTGATTCCGGGTTCAAGAAGGCCTTTGTGACCATTTTTGATGCCAATGTGACCACCATTATCGCGGCCATATTCCTGTTTCAGTTTGGAACCGGCCCGATCAAGGGATTCTCCGTTACCCTGATCATCGGAATCGTCGCCAGTATGTTTACGGCGGTCTTCGTTTCCCGGGTGATTTTTGACCTGACCTACGGGAAGCGCAAAAAGCTGACCCGCATCAGTATCTGAAGGAGCGGAATCATGAAAATTTTCAATAAAACTCCGGAATTCCGGTTCATGAACAAACGGTTTCTCGCCTTTGCGATCTCCGGCCTGGTGATTGTCGCCGGGATTGTGAGTTTTTTTACCCGTGGATTCAACCTGGGTATTGATTTTACGGGAGGAACCATGATTGAGGTTGCCTTCAAGCAACCGACCCAGGTCGTGGATCTTCGCGCTGCACTCAGTCGGGTGGGCATGGGGAAATCGGTCATCCAGGCCGTGGGGAACGATGGGAATAAGTTCTTTATCAGAACCCTCACGGTTGTGGAAGAAGAAGAGATGGACAAGAAACTGGATGCACTGGACCAGGTTGCCAATACGATCCGTCAATCCCTGATGAGCGAAGAGAACCTGGCGTTCAGGAAATCCGGTCGCGTCGACCTGAACAATGTGGCGGAAAAAGCCCTGGAGGATTTCTTTATCTCCCAGGGAATCCCGGAGGATGACGCGGTTGAGGGTGCCCTGTCCGTGATCAATCTGCGCAAACAATCAAAAACGGGATTGATTTCAGATATGTCCGAGCTGGAAAAGCTGAACCTGAAGAATCGGATCATGACCCAGTTGCGGGAAAAGACATTTCTGGGCAATTTCACTTTTCTCAGCGTGGAGAGTGTGGGTCCTCAGGTGGGAAAAGACCTGAGAGCCAAAACCACCCTGGCCACTTTCTGGGTTCTGCTGGGAATGCTGGTCTACATCGGCTTCCGGTTCAAGTTCATTTACGGCCTGGCCGCTGTAATCACGTTGTTGCATGATGTCCTTGTCTGCCTTTCGGCGGTCATGTTTTTCAACATCGAAATGTCCCTGACTGTTGTGGCGGCCCTGCTGACCATTGTGGGATATTCACTCAATGACACCATCGTGATTTTTGACCGGGTCCGGGATAATGTGAAGTCTCTGCGCAAGCATTCGGCGGAAGGGATCATTGACACCAGTATCAATCAGACCCTCAGCCGTACACTGGTGACATCCGTGACTACCCTGATCACCGTCCTGTGCCTGTTTTTTCTGGGTGGAGAGGTGATTCACACGTTTTCAGCCACGTTGATCGTGGGCATTCTCGTGGGTACTTATTCATCGATTTTCCAGTCCTGTGCGTGGCTGAAAATATGGGAAAAGTACTTTCTGGGACGCAAAAAAAATATTCGCAAATGATCTTGCAATAAACATACAGTTAGGGTATAACTATCATTGAATTTCTATTGCAGGGAGGTTGTTTATGTTATTTGAAAGTTCCATGATTGTGTCTGGAGGCAAGAAAAAGTCCACCAAGCAATGGTTGACCTTGCCCCTTTCCCTGCTTTTGCATCTCGTTCTACTGTCAGCGCTTGTCATCGGACCTCTTATGAGCGCAGACAGCAATCTTCCCGACATTCAGGTAGTGAACGTCATGATGTCCGCTCCCCCTCCTCCCCCTCCTCCGCCGCCTCCCCCCGCGAAGAAGGGTTCTTCGAAGAGCAAAGTAAAATCCCGCAAACAGCAGGAGGAGAAGAAAATTGAGCGTCGCACCATGATTGCCGGTCGGCTTGTGGCTCCCGTCGCAATTCCCGAAGAGATCGAAGAAGAAGATGTCAGCGATTTCGGAATTGATGGTGGAATTGAGGGCGGAGTAGAAGGTGGTGTGGAAGGTGGTGTGGTCGGCGGTGTTCTCGGTGGCGTTCTGACCGACAGTGCCGATACCAGTGATGCAATTCGTGTTTCCACGGTGCAGCGTCCGAAACTGATGCGCAAAGTGGAACCCGAGTATCCTTCGGTTGCTTTGAAGGCGCGTATCCGTGGCCGGGTAATCGTTGAAGCAGTAACCGACATTTACGGACGGGTTCGTGATGCCCGGATCATCAGTGGGCACCCGCTGCTGAATGCCAACGCTCTGGCTGCGGTAAAACAGTGGCTTTACGAGCCCTATATCGTAAACGGCGTGCCCAAGCCCGTTAAGTTTACGGTTATCATCACATTCAATCTGAGTCAATAATTTTTTAAACCCAAGGAATAGGAGGTTTACTATGCAGTTTAGTATTCAGGAAATGTGGGCAAACTCAGGATCCATAGCCAGAACAGTCATATTCATCCTGCTTTTCATGTCCATTTATGCCATTGCCGTGGGTGTGGAACGGCTGATGGTGTTCAACAAAGCCAAGAAGCAGTCCAACATCCTGCTCAAGCTCATCAGCAAATTGTGGCAGCAGGGTAAAGTCGAGGAATCCGTTAAGCTGGCTTCTGACAAGCGGTTCAAAAACAGCCACCTGGCCAAGGTTCTGGTCGCCGGTCTCAATGAACTGGAATTTCAGAAAGACAGTAAGGCTGATTTCGCGCAGCGCGTGGAATCCGCAAAGCGGGCCATCGATCGTGCCACCATCAAGGGTGTGCAGGAATTCAAGCGCGGACTCAGTGCGCTGGCGACAATCGGTTCCACCGGTCCGTTCGTCGGGCTGTTTGGCACGGTGTTCGGCATTATCAATGCCTTTCAGAGCATGTCTGTTTCAGGCTCCGGCGGTATCGGTACCGTCGCGGCGGGAATTGCGGAAGCTTTGATTACCACGGGTACGGGAATCGGCGTGGCCGTTATTGCCGTGTGGTTTTTCAACACTCTGCTCAACAAGGTGGACATCTTCACTGGCGAGATGGCCAACGCTTCTTCAGAGCTCATTGATCACTTTGTCAAACTGAAAGCCAACAAAGGAGCGTAAGTATGGCTGGCGGTGAAATGGGATCAGGCGCTGCGAAATCAGAGCCGAATGTCGTCCCGCTTTGTGATATCCTTCTGGTACTGCTGATCATCTTCATGGTGATCACGCCCATGATTCAGAAGGGGGCCAATGTAAAACTTCCCGAAGCCAGCAATCCTCAGGATCAACCTGAACCCGGAACGCTGATTACCGTTGATGTGAAAAGCGATGGTGAGATTTTTCTGGAAAACAGGTTGCTGGATGGAGGCCTGGCAAAACTTGCCGCGGCCATTGAAACCATCATGGAAGAAAAACAGCAAGCCGACTCCAAGATCCTGCTCAAAGCGGACATTAATTTGCCCTATGGCAAACTGGTGGATGTCATGAATGAAATTCGTGAGGCCCGGATTGAGGTTGTTGGGTTGATCACTGAGAAATACGCGTCTTCACAATAGAAAGTTAAAGAATAGAGATAAAGGGGGAAGCTTCGGCTTCCCCCTTTTTTTTTAGTTGACGGAAACCGGGAAGGTTTTTCCGTGATAGTGCTGATAAAATCAGAATTGTGTGGAATCGGGGATCCGCATACGGATTTGCCCGGGAAGTACTTCAACCTGGTAGCGTGACAACTCCTCTCCCCCGTATTCTCCGTCGATGGTGGAAGGGATCTCTCCACTCAGAGAGTCGATTACCAGCTTGCGGAACTTGAAGCTGCGGTAGAACGGCGCCTTGTGGATATTCCCGGTAAACAGCCTCTGCATGTTCAGGGAACAATCCAGGAGGCTGGGTTTCTGAAGAATCACAAGGTCGAGGGATTCGTCTGACGGAGACGCGAATGGAGCGATGGTGGCTTTGCCGCCGTATTGTTTGAAGTTCGCAAAGGCCACGAGCAGTATTTCATCTTCCATATACTCTCTGTCATCCATCTGGAACCGGACTTTGAAGGATGGCATTTCAAAAAATCCCTTTAATCCATAATAGATATAGGGCATGATTCCGCGGGATTTCGTCTGAAGGTTGAATTTCTTGGAAATCAGGCCGTCAAGGCCGATTCCAGCGACATTGAAAAAGAATCGATCGTTGATACGGCCCGCGTCGATGGAGATATCCCGACCGTTGATCAGTGTATCCAATGCTTTGCGCCAGGAAAGGGAGATCCCGAGGTTGCGGGCCAGTCCGTTTCCCGATCCTCCGGGGAGAATACCGAGAACCTTGTCCTTGCCGATCAGGGTTCCCGCAATGGAGTTGATGGTTCCGTCTCCGCCGAAAGCAGTGATCACATCGAAATGTGGCAGGGCCTGACGGGTAATATCACTGCCGTGTTCGGGAGAATTTGAGTTGATGATGGAGACCGTATCAAAATGCTTCCGAAGTGTTCTGAAGATTACGGATGCCGCGATGTCCTTGGAAACCACACCGGAAGAGGGATTGAGTATGACGAGAACCCTTTCGTTTCGAGGCATGAAAATATTATATCACAATTGAAGCTTCCTCCCGGAGATATGGAAATAATCGGAGGGTTATTCCGGCGGATGAAGCCAGTTTTCGTCCGCGGCGGGAAACTCGAAAAACTCCCGTTTCGGGAAGAAAAGATCAATTTCCCGTGTGGCGGACTGAGTAGAATCCGAAGCGTGTACCAGGTTGCATGTGGTGTGCTGGGCAAAATCTCCACGAATGGTTCCAGGTAGCGCCTTGTCAGGGCTTGTGGCTCCCACGAGAGTCCGCACAAGGCGGATGGCGCTGAAACCTCGCCAGACCATGGCGATTACGGGGCCGGAGGTGATGAATCGGGAAAGACGCGGGAAAAAGGGTTTATCCAGATGGTCCCTGTAGTGAATGGACGCGGTGGACTCATCCAGTTGAACCATTCTGACGGCAATGAGTTGAAGACCCTTGGACTCGATCCGATGGATGATTGTGCCGGCCAGGCGCCGCTGCAGGGCATCCGGCTTGATCATCACGAAGGTGTATTCCATCTGCGGGTTTTTCATGGTTTCTGTACCAGTTCTTTCAGTAACAGGGTGATGAATGAGTGAAAAGATTTTAGGGTCACATCAAATTCATCGGTAAAGTTGGCCTCAGTCAGGTGATTGTGAAAGTATAGAAACTCATTCCAATCCTTGTATTGAAGGAAATTAAGGTCCGTTTCAATGAACACATTCAAATCAAAAAGAATGTCGGAGGGAGGGATGTGATCACTGCTGGAGAAATAGTCGTTGATCTTGCCGTGCAATCGGGAAAGTCTGGCTTTCACCGCATCTGATTTCTCCCGCCTGGACACGTAGTTCTCGAAAATTGTGCCTCCGGAGATTTCAGGATCAAAGACCTTTGCCGTGGTTTCGATCAGCTCCTTGATCGCCATATCCGAGATGATGACGATATTTTTCAGCACTTTGCGCTGATCGGATCGATCACTGTCGGAACGGAAGAAATTCGGGAGTTCCCCCTCGAATATCTTTTTATATTCCTGTTTGAATCCCTCAAGAACCTTTTCAATGCACTGGCTCTGGTCGCTGGGCATCCGGCTCACCAGATTCTCATGGATCATATTATCGTAATACGCGAACAGATTTTCATGGCTTCGCTTCAGAGAAAGAATAAGGGGCAGGGTGTGGTGAATCTGGCGGCTGCGGTTGAGGTTGGATTCAATGAAGTTGTTTATCTTCATGATTCGAAAGGAGAAGAGAAAGAAAAGTCCGATGTGGCGGCGGATGGTCTTGTCTTCAATCGCAGGGACGATGCGGGAGATATCCGGTTGGTAGATCTTGTCCATTCGGGGGATGAATTTTTTTTTCAGTAGAGTGATGATAATGGGGTTGTGAGCCAACTCTTTATGGTAGAGTTTTTTGATGGAAGAGTGGGTTCTCTGTGATACCACTTCGTTCTTACTCAGTTCATTGCAGATGTGGCGAAGGTTCTGCAGAAAAATTCTCAGGCTTGAAAACCAGGATTCCGGGGAGTAGGAATCGGAAAATGAGGGAAAGGATTTTGAAGTGAATATCTCCAGAATCCCTTCAACGATAAACTCCTCAAAATTGAGAAGGAATTTGTCTTTTTTAAAGTCAAGTTCCTTGAGGAGATAGATCACCCGGGAAGATACCTGAGAAAAAGTATTCAGGTAAGTGGAGTAGTTCCTCAATTCGGCGGTGGAATATTTAAATACAAGACTTTCCATGAACTTGGATGTAAAAAAAGCTTCCGTGCTTTCCAGCCATAGTTTCAATTCAAACAGGCTTAACAGAAGCTTTTTCTCTTCAATCCGGTTCACCCAGTCCTGAAATACCGAATTCCACTTCTCTTCCGCGGTACCCATGGAGTCTTTTGTGTTGAAAAAATCCGAAATGTTTTCTATATCCCTGCCTGTCATGATTCCATTGTAAGCAAGCGCAATGCTCATTGCAAGCTTCAAGGTTGATTCAGGGGAGAAGGGTGTCTATAATAGGGCTATGGTCGCTGTCCTGTAGGATTCAGGAAATTATTAATCCGGGGCCCAAGGAGTAGCATGAAGCGGATGTGTGTGTTTTTTTTCGGGTTGATCGGTACCGCTTTATTCATTTCCGCCGCGGGGAATCCATCCAATTCCCCGTATGGAATCAATGTGCACCTGGCAGGAAACCAAACCCTGAGCATGGTTGAATCCGCGGGAATCAAATGGATTCGTATTGATATCAACTGGCAGGTTTGTGAACCCCAGCCCGGGAGTTACGCGTTTACCGATGTGGATCGCGTGGTGAACTATGCGGAGGACCACGGGATCTCAATTCTGGCGGCCATCGGCTATACCCCCGGGTGGGCGAATGGGGGCAAGGGAGGGAACCATCCCCCGGACAATACCGCGGACTGGAAAAGCTTTGTACGCACGTCAGTTCTCAGATATAAAGATAAAGTCAAGTACTGGAGTATCTGGAACGAACCGAACGTTCCTGATTTTTTTTCGGAAGGAAAAGATGTTTTTGTGGAAAAGATATTTATTCCCGCCGCGAAAGCCATTCATAACCAGGATCCCACGGCATTTGTCGTGGGGCCGGACCTGGCTCACCTGACTTCATCCAACCAGGAATGGTTTCTCTGGATGAAGTATATCCTCAGGGAAGCCGGAGATACCATCGATGTGGTCAGCCATCATCTCTACGATACCCGCGGAGGTGTGTATGTGTACGAGTTGCTGGAATCCGGAGAACCGCTGATCCCGTCGGTACGCGACCTGGTGGAGGAGAGTGGACTGGGAGATCGACCCTTCTGGCTGACGGAGACCGGGTGGAATACTTTGACGGTTTCCGAAGCGGTCCAGGGAGATCTATACCTGGAAATCCTCAAATTAAGGCGGTTAAAGAACTATCCGGATAAAATCTTTTTTTATGAGATCCAGGATGATGTAAATCCGGATGTTTCTTCATGGGGAATACTGCGGAGCGATCTCACACAAAAACCCGCGTATACCATGTATCGGGATTTCATAGCCGGCAAGTATCCTCTGGATGACACCAGTCCGATTCCGGAAGAGGAAAAGGATGACTGCTATGCGGAACGAATGATTCCCACGGCAAGA
>CAYVBC010000059.1:0-2637 GCA_964449545.1 uncultured Clostridia bacterium
TCTTCCATGTATCTCAAGATGGTGGAAGCCCAGTTGAATCCGCAGAAAATAGAATTGAAAGGCACTGAAGATTACCTGAATGAAGGCGTGTTCCAGTTGAATGCAGGGCGTATGGACCGTGCCATTGAATTATTCGAAAAGGTAGCCGGCACAAATGAAAAAGATGCTTATCTGAATTTTCTCTTTGCCTTGGCATATTCCCGCAAGAAGGATTTTGAAGAGATGATGACCTATCTGGAACGGTGTATCGGTATGGACGAACAGTACAAGGTCATCGCGTTCAATGAGCCCGACTTCCAGGACTATCTGGAAGAAAAGTCTTTTCGTGAACTGGTGACATGATCTTTGGCGTTTTTGCGGATCGGGACCATTCCCGTTCCGCGCCTTCTCTTTTTCGGGGATTTCCCCTTGAGTTCTGGATTGCCCGTTCATTTCCCGGGATCGAATTTTTCTCCGATGGGGTGGTCCCTGAAGGCACTGGGAATGTATTGATATGCCCCCCCGACAAACTACCCGTGGCCCGGATGAATCCGGAAGAGGTTGTGGCATGGATTCAGTCCCGGGCGGAAAAGGGAGAGGCGTTTTCTTTTTCTGAGGGCTTGTTTCGTGTTCTCCCCGCGGCTCTCTGGGAAAAGGGTGAAACACCGCTTCCGAACCCGGTGGAACCGGATTTCTCTCTAGAGCTCCTTGACCCGGTATCCGACCCGTTGCAGGTGGAATCCCGTGTGCTGGCCCTTCAGGTGCAATGGCTGAAGCGAAGGGGTGTGCAGGTGGAGGATCCGCTCCATTTCTTCATGGAGGGTCTGCAGAATATCGGGGCGGAAAGTGTCCTCTCCAGCGGAGTGGTGATCCGGGGAAAATCCAGGGTGGGGAAAGGCGTGCGCATCATGCCCTATTGTTTTATTGAGGACTCGGAGATTGGCGATGGATGCACGCTGCTTCCGGGTTGCGTGATCCGGAATTCCAGTGTGGGTCCTCATGCGCAGCTTGGCCCTTATTCTCACCTGAGGCAGCAAGCGAATATCGGCGCATCCGCCCGGATCGGAAATTTTGTGGAAATAAAAAAGAGCGATATGGGAAAGGGATCCAAAGCCTCTCACCTGTCCTATCTGGGGGACGCGACAATCGGAACCGATGTGAATATCGGTGCCGGCACCATCACCTGCAATTATGATGGGGAAAGCAAACATCCAACGTTTATCGAGGATGGTGTGTTCATCGGTTCCGGAACGGAACTGGTGGCTCCGGTCCACCTGCATCGCAACAGTTTTGTGGCCGCGGGTTCCACGGTAACGGAGGATGTTCCTGAAAATGCGTTGGCGCTGTCCAGGCAGCGTCAGAGAAACCTTCTTGGCTGGCGGTTGAAGCGCGACAAAAGGACGAAATCGAAAAAGTCCCGGTAAAGGGGGAAATTCCGGAGACTTGACTTCTCGTTTTTATTGGAATATGGTTAAAGATATCGGCAAAATCAGAATTGTATTGTTTTTTATCTTTGAGAGGAGTTCAGATGACCCGCAAGCTGATCAAACCAAACCTGAAAGAAATCAAGCGGGATGCGAAACGGGATCAGAAGAAAAAGCCACCCCCTCCCTATAAAACCAATGCTGAAAATTACTATTATATCAAGCAGATGAACAACCTCACGGCAATGGTCGTGGAGCTGTCAACCGGAGAGACATTCCGCGGTCGTATCGAGTGGTACGATGAAAAATGTATCAAGATCAAGCAACCCGATGGAGCAAATTTCATCCTCTTCAAACATGTCATCAAGTATATGTTCAAAGATCCGGAAGCCCTGCAGGATCTCTCCGCGGAAAAGAGCACCGGTACTGTTTAGATTACAGACCTTTCAATCTGAAAATTTCAATGATTTTCACGGTTCCATTGGGGATTGGGATGTTGAGATTTGAGCGCCCGGGCCTTCATGTATTTCAACGCTGTGGCCCAGGATGAGATCAGGGCGATCACCAGTCCCGGGAAGCCATCCCGGAACCCTCCTTTCCAGAGGAAAAACCGCAGGAAAGTGAATGGTGGCTTCACCAAAGCGTGAACCAGAAGAAAATGTTTTTTCCCTTTGACAATATCCTCCGCCTGCATGCTTGAATAGCGGTTCAGCCGAGACACGTGATCCGCAATGTCACGATAGGTGAAATGGAGGATATGGCCGGGGAGATCCCGGATCTCCCCATCCACATGCAGGCGTTCATGCACTCGCCCCTCCCAATAGCTGCGATCGCGGGCGAAAAGGCGGATCTTGCGATCCGGGTACCAACCGGAATGACGGATCCAACGTCCAAGGTAAGCCGTTTTACGTCGGATTCGATACCCTCCGATCCGGGGGGGGGAAGGTGATTGCTTCAGTCGCAGAATCGCGTCTCTGAGCTGGGGGGACACCCGTTCGTCCGCATCCAGGTTCAGTATCCAATCGTATTTCGCCTGTTTCCGGGCCAGGTCCTTCTGTGAACCGAAATCACTGAAGGTGTGATGAATGACGCGCGCGCCCATTTTCTGTGCAATTGCCACGGTGTTATCCGTGGAATGTCCATCCACAACGACACATTCATCCGCGAATGAAAGGCAGCTTTTCAGCGCATCCCGGAGTCGATCTTCTTCATTGTATGTGATGATTACGGCGGA
>CAYVBC010000059.1:2737-4385 GCA_964449545.1 uncultured Clostridia bacterium
CCGGATTCCGGATTCTCAGGAAAATTGTCGGAGCTTCTGGATCAGGCGTTTAGAGTGCTGCAGGAGGAGGAGATTACAGGGCTGACCCCGGGAGTCCGTGAACTGGAAACACACATGGACAAGGTCGGCGCCCTGGCCCGTACGAAGGGTGGGCGCGAGGCGTTGCGAAGCTGGCTTCTCGATTCACGGCGAATCGGCCTGTTTGAGCTTGGAGATCCGAAAATTCTCAATATTCCCGCATTCGTGAGCAAGGAAGTCCGGTTTCATCTCTATCTGGCATTGTTGTACCTCAGGTACCGTACACCGGAAGGGCTGTCCCAACTTCGGAGCGCGTCGGAATTTCGCCTTCTTCAGCTTCTGGATGCTCCCATTTTTCAGATTGTCAACTGGGAATTGAAACAGGATGCGGAGGCATTGCCGGTATTGATGGTGTTCCGGATCTGGCTGGAGGGTAGAGACCTGTATCCACAATCTTCCCCCGGGACCGAATTTTCCCGTAGACTGAATCGTTTCCGGGATATGGGATCGGGTAGGTGGGTATCCAGAATCATGCGACTGATCGATTTTTCAACGGAGATCCGGGAATTCACCATCCAGTGGACGGAGGATGACGGGTTCCTTGGGAATGATCAGGGCGTTTTCCGGGAACTGAGGCTTCCCGTGCATCAATACCTGGGCCAGCGATATACGGGATTGCCCATTCGTGGAAATGGCAACAATGACTGGCTTTTCCGTCTGGCGGAGAGTGACTCCGGAGAGATCGAACTCCTGGATTTTCGAATCATGAGCCCTGAGCTCCCCGGACCCGCTCTTGAACCCCGATATGTCCTGTATCACCCCCGTGGATCCCGATTTCTCGTCATTTACTCCCCTTTTCAGCCGGAACCGGAACCTTCCGATCCGCTGTGCAACATCGTGGGTCGTCAGCGGGATATCCAGCACTGCGCGGATCGCCGTCTGCTATTGGTCCCATCCGATGTGGAAGATGAAAAAGTACGCATGGAGGAGCTGAAACACTTTGGACGTTTTCTCAAAAGGCTTGGATCAAGCTAATTCTGGAAGTCCTTGATTAATTCAATGGCCTGGAACCACTTCAGGTACTCCATTCGCTCCAAGGTGTTCGCGATGATTTTCCGAACCAGGTTCGGCGCGGTACGATGGATGTAGACGAATTCCTTCTCTTTTTTCCTCAGGGTCTTGAAGGTATATTCTTCAAAATTTTTCCAATTCCTGCGAACGTTTCGGATCCGGCTTTTATAATCCATATCCACCAGATTGGATAGATGAGAATACACCCGGAAGGCAAAGCGGTAATCATCCTGTGACGGTTTCTCCAGAGGGGCGAAATGGTTTTTCAGGGCCTGTTGCGGATTGCAGAAATGATGGGAGTCCGGAAAGGCGATGGTCGGATACCAGGGGGAATAGGCGTTTGAGTCCGGGCGCCTCAGGGAGAGCCATATCCGGTTTTTCAGGATGTCCGGGACGGAGTCCGTGAAAGGCAGAACCCTCCCCAGCTCAAGCACAAGGGAATACTGGGTACTTCGGGTACAGATGGTGCGGTTGTTGGTCTGATTGGGTGATCCGCGCCGGTACCCGTCGGAAAGATCCAGTTGCGTTCCCTCGTAATGGTCTCGAAGCAGGGAGAACA
>CAYVBC010000059.1:4485-9225 GCA_964449545.1 uncultured Clostridia bacterium
GTAAGATTGATTTTCGTGAAGTAGAGTGATATAGTTTTCTTTTCTTTTGCTCGGGTGATTCCCGAAGGATCCGAACTTTTTCGAATGGACAACTGAATCTATGAAAATTCAACTTTTTGTTCCGCCTCAGGGATATGTGGCACAACGCTGGTCTGAAGGAAACTCCATGCCCCCTCTGGGGGTGCTCTACCTGACCGCTGTTCTGGAAGCCGAAGGGCATGAAGTGGATATGGTTCCCTCCGATGTCCTGGGGTTCACATGGGAGCAGATCAGAAAGCGGATTGCTGATTTCAAGCCCTCGATTCTTGGGGTTACCACTACCACGGAAAATCGTTTTGACAGTTTTCGCCTGGTCCAGCTGGCAAAGGAGGTGGACCCCCGGATCGTGACCATACTGGGGGGGCCCCATATATCCATGGCGGGTCGTGAGACCCTGGAGGATGTCCCGGCCGCGGATCTCCTGATGATCGGCGAGGGCGAGCGGACATTCATAGAGATGGCCCGGGCGCTGGAATCCGGAGCCTCACTGGAAAAGGTGCCCGGATTGGTTGTCCGGGTTGACGGCCATGCAATCTTCACCGGGAAACGGGCCCATATCATGGATCTGGACACACTTCCCTTCCCGGCCCGCAACCGGATCCCCATGGATCGCTACGGGTTCAAGGTGAAGACCAGAGACGGAAAAGTCCGGCCCGCCCAGAACATCATGACTTCCCGGGGGTGTCCGTTTAACTGCTATTTCTGCGCGACGCCCGTCAACTGGGGACGCGTCATGCGGGGCAACTCTCCGGAGCGGGTGCTGGAAGAGATCGAGTCCCTGATCGAGAATTTTGGAGCTGAGTTCATCTGGTTTTATGATGACACCCTGAATTACAACTCCGAGAGGCTGCACCGCATCATGGACATGATTATTGAACGTCGATTGAATATCCGCTTCTCAAGTGAATTCCGCATTGATATTGTGGATCGCCCCCTGCTGGAGAAGATGTGTCGCGCGGGGCTGGAACGGGGATATTTCGGCGTGGAGGCAGGCGCTTCACGGGTGCGGCAGGAAGTGGTTCAGAAACATTTTGAGATCGAAAAGGCCTTTCAGTTTGTTCGCTGGGCCCGGGAACTTGATTTTATTCCCGGCCCGTTTTTCATTTTTTCTCATTACACGGAAACCTGGCCGGAGGCCAGGGAATCCCTGCGGATCATGGATGAGCTCCGGGACATTCACCCGGAGGCGGACATCTCCACCGCCATTCTTCATGTATATCCGGGGACGCCGCTGGAAGCGATCGCCCGTTCCGAAGGAATTGTTCCCGAGCGGTTCCGCTGGTCCCTGCGAAGCCACATGCGAAAAGTGGCCACCCTCCCCGCGGCCCAGGGCGAGGTTCCCCTGTTCAAGGATCGCCTGAGCTGGTTTCAGATTGCCCGTCTCGTGATGCGGTTTTCAACCACCAGTAAGAAGGGAATCTCCCAACAGAAAATATTAAAGGCGCTCAAGTCCATCAACAGCTTTCGCAACCTCTATGCCTATGGGGTATTCTTTCTGGTTTTCTGCGCCAATCGCCTGAGAGGACTCCGTCGCCATGACACGTCTTCCATAGATATTGAACATTCAAAGGGAGAAAAGGGATAACCCTCTCCCCAAGCGAGGTAGACATGAAGCACAAATTCGGGATTGCCATCGCAGTTGTTCTGTTTCTCACCTCCACCCTTTCCGCATTGGGCACCGCACAGAAAGTGACCCGGATTCTGGCCATGAAGCGGCTTCAGGTTGAGATCTCCCTGGGCTCCGGACTCGAGCGGGTTTCCGGCCTGCCGGAACGGGGAAGAGGGGTGGATGCACTGATGCGTCAATACGCGGACGCGGCCTCCACCGCCCTGACCGAAGAAGGGCAAATCCGTGAAAACTTCCTGCGGCTGCCCCTGAGGGTTGCCGCGGTGTATCGCTTGAACCCGGAGTGGAGTGTGAAGGGGGGGCTGGGTTTTTCGACAGGTTCGCTGACATCCCGGAAGGAATTTGTGCTGGATGTATACGAAGTTCGTGAAAAGCATGATATCACGATTCAGGATCGGTTGACCCTTTTTTCTCCCTTTGTGGAGTTGGAAAAGCGCTTCGGGCGTTTTTCCGCTTACGCGGGCCTGGGGATTCAGTGGGGGCAACTGCGCCATCTCTTTGATTCCACCTATTCAGAAATTGGATACGACCAGGAGCTTCATGAGGAGATCCAAGCCTCGGGGGTTGGCCCCATGGTCTACCTGGGCGGTGCGTATCGTTACCCTCTGGGAGAGAACATGCAGGTCATGGCCCGACTGGAGGTACGGTTTTCCCGGATCAGTGGCTGGAGCGGTGACCGGGTAACCCGGGAAGAGGATTCTCTGGGTAATCAACAGAATACCAGCGCGGATGGTGATCTGGTGAAATATGAAACGGATCCCTATGGCTCCGGTTGGATTTCCTCCTGGGGTATGGGCCCGGTTTCAGAAGATTCCGGGGTTTACCGGAGCGTCTCTCCGCTGTCATCGGATTTCAGCGGGATCCGTTTTACCCTGGGAATCTGTTTCTGAGAAGAAGCCGTGGAAGCGGGATCCGAGAATGATACTTCCACGATGGCGGACTCAGGGCTGATGTTCCCATAGCGATCCACCGCCCGGACCTGGACATATCGATGCCGATTCAGGCTGCCCTGAAACGGGGATCTCAGAAAAGTGAATTGGGGGGCCAACACGGACGCATGGCGATCCAATTGATCCGTGGAATATCCATAATCCAGCTGGTACCCGGAGTTGTCGAAATCCGGATTCGGTGACCATGCCATCATCACTCGATAGGGCGTTGCGGTAACGACCTTGATGTTGGCGGGGATGGACGGCGGCAGGGCCAGGAGTCGGGTGTGAAACCTGGAGGCCATCACTTCATAACCGGCTGGAGAGGGATGAACGTAGTCGGACATGAGAGAGGGGTATCCCCCGTCCGCGGCCGGGTAATTTTCGAAGATGGTCCAGAAATCGATGCAGGGAAGGGAGAGATCCGATGCGAGAACGAGAATCCCGGAACGGATCGCTTCCGCATGCTCTCTATGGGGAGACTGCCCGGACACATGATTGGGGTCTCGGGGAATGATGGTGGTCAGGATGGGTCGCATTCCCAGATCCAGGGCGTATTGCATGATGGTGCGGATGTTGAACAGCGAAGTGGATACGGGGATTTCCGGATGAATAGAGTCGTTTATTCCCATATGGAACAGGAGATATGTCGCATGGCTCGCGGAGAGGACATATTCATACCGGTTCATGGCCTTCACCGTGGTCTCCGCGGGATTCCCTCCGTTGATGACGGCCAGGTCCGGATACTCCGCGTTCAACTTCATCAGTAACCGGGGAACATATCCCAATTGGGGAGCGGGCTCATAATACACATAGCCATATGTGATGCTGTCGCCGAATGCCAGGATGGCGCTGGGATCCCGCGATTCATTGCGAGGGAGAACGGGCGTCTTCGGTGGTACCTCCGCGTCGTCAGGGCCGAAAATTTCCGGCATGTGCGAACGCAGACCGCCGGTGAAGAAATGAAACCAACGGTATTTTCCCTGGTGAAAGCGGAGAAACCGGATGGCCTCCATGCCCTGAATCCGGGTTGCTTCCGGTGTCAGGACGGGCGTGGTGAATCGCTTTTCCCAGATGGGTTGACCGGAGTCCAGATCCCAGGCGCCCAGTAGAAACGGTTCACTGACCGCAACGAGAATATTTCCGTTTTCCGTGGTCAGGACTGGAGAATAGAGGGACTCCGGAGTGGAAATCGTCTGGATCGCGGGTCCGGATTGCCGTTTCATGCTCAGGAGCCACTGGCCGCTCTCTTCATCACGGTGTTGGAAGAAAGCGTGGAAACCGAAGGGTTCCGTGTGCCCGCAGGCAAGGGCCTGGGCACCGGGAACCGGAGAGATTGCGGAAAACACCAGGGAACCTGAATGATCGACAATCTCCACCCGGTGGGTGAAAATCCTGTAATTGTACTCCGCTTTCGGAAGGTGCAGTCGGCCGCTGGACCAGGGGTCCTCGGGTTGGGTATTCGCGGACAATGAGAAGGGAATCAGGCACAGGGTAAGAATAAGAATTATTTTTTTAATAGAAAATGCGTTGAATCTGACGGGCATGACGTGACCTCCGCAAGATGTTGGCCATTATGATAGCATCCGGATGGGTGAAAGTCAAAGAGACGATCCGGAGTATTACCGGGATTGAAAATGAAGAAGATTGTCGGCTTTTAATTTGCGGAGTGTTGAGATATTTGGAGGGAATGTCGTATATTACAAGTAACGGGAGAATGCTGTTTCCCGTTTTCCCTGGAACGAAAAGGGACAGGAGGCTTCAATATGAAAAAAGCATTGACATTGGCACTGATCATCATCGTCTCCGTGGCGTTTACCGCACTGGAGGCCAAAATTGATCCGCTGAAGACGATTAATCAAAAAATCACACTGGTGCATCCGGCGCACAATTCATTTGTGAATCATGTTCCGCTGGAGATCAATTTTAAATGGGTTCCCATTGCGGGGATCACCCAGTACTCTCTGATTGTTCAGATCCAGGAAGGACTAATCTGGAAAAACCATTATGTCCGGCCCAATCTGACCGGAGACAACGTGACCGTAACCTATGACCAGGCAAAGGGCTTCCGCTGGCATGTCGTGGGTATGGGTGCCCGGGGCGTTGTCTTCGAGTCTCCCTGGTGGATGGTCCAGTACAAGCCCG
>CAYVBC010000060.1:0-9217 GCA_964449545.1 uncultured Clostridia bacterium
GGAATATCCGCCCCAACCTGGATCTCACATTGAATATGGACGTCTATTCCAAGGTTGGCCTGGGATTCGGACAGGAATTGCGCTATCTTTTTCCTGCTTTTTCAGGGAAAATCAATTTCTATTATCTGAAATACAAGGAAAACAATGCCCTGAGTCCGGAGGAAAGTTCCGATTACTACCTGGACGTGGACAATCGGGTGAATCTGGGATTTCTGGACAGTCGACTGGTGGTGAAAGCCAATTATCCCAGTGATCCGAATTTTCTGAGGCTGTTCAACAACAACTTCGATACCGTGTTGATGACCCGTTTCGGTTCCTCGGTTCACTGGTCGTCTTCATTTCGAAACATCACTTTTTCCGCACGTGCTTCGCGGAATGAAACCTATTTCACCTTCAACAACACCTCGAGGATACTTGAGACGCTTCCCGGGATTGAACTCAACGTCAACCAGCAGAGGATCAAGCCGGTTCCCGGGTATTTTTCCCTGAAGACCTCCCTGGAACGGATTGAACGATCCGGCATCAGTTACGCCGGAGAGCCCGTGTTCTCCTCGGATGTGACGTCTCAGAGAATCAACCTGATCCCTTCCTATACGCTGGATCTCCTCAAGATCCCCTGGCTGAACACTTCAGTCAACCTGGAATCCAGGAACAGTATTTATGCCAAGAGCATTGATCCTGAAACCAACCAGGTTGTCGATGAGCCATTGCACCTGCAATACAATCAGGCCGTGGTGAAGATGAAGGGGCCGGTTTTTTTCAGAATTTTCGAGGTATCCAGGTCCCGGATCAAACACATCATCGAACCGGAAATTACATTTCGATATGTCAGCCAGGTGGACCCGGATGATCTGGAAAGGCTGATTCGCGTGGATCGTTTCGATTTTCCACCCTATTCATACCTGTCCTTTTCCCTGGGCCAGGCATTGCTGTTGAAAAAACGGAACTCTTCGGAATCTCCCCGGGAAATTCTTCGCTACACCATATCTCAGAATTATTTTCTGGATGAAGCGGAAGCGAATCTTTTCCTTAAAATCGATGGAGAATACCCGCTTTTTTCCGAATTGAGCAATCGACTGAGACTTCGGCCCATGGAGGATTTCTCACTCGATATCCGCGCTTCCTACAATTACTATATCCGGGATTTCCGGAACTTCGACGTCAGCCTTTCATTCGGATCCGCTGAGAAAAGTGTCAAGGGCGCCATTACTTTCAGTTACTACAAGAACCCGTATCAACTCTCGAATTACGCTTTCAACCGAACCATTGTTCGAGGCAACCTGGGCATTGATCACCCTGATTTCCCCTTTAAGCTGAGAGCCGCGCTTGATTATGACTTCACGGAGAATAAATTCCGGTATGGATCCATATCCCTGTTTTATGACTACCAATGCATTCGCTTTCAAACTGAATTCAAAGTGTTTCTCCGCAATGGAGAAAACGATTTTCAATTCCGTTTCGGTTTCTCTCTGGGAAACCTGGGAATGATTTCCAACTTGATGTCCGTTGGAGAGCCCAAGCCGTGAAGAGGATACTGATCACCGGTTGCACTGGATTTCTGGGGCGATATCTGATTCGCCATCTCCTCCTGAACCCAGAGAACCGTGTTTCCGGGATTACGGATGAATCCGTTTCCGGAATTCCGGATGTCCATGTCACGCAAGTCGATATCCGGGACAGGGACGCCGTATTTCAGGTGATCCGTGATCGAAACCCGGATCTTGTGTTTCACCTTGCGGCAATCACCAACGTGGCGTACTCCTGGAAGAATCAATCCCAGACGTATAATGTCAACCTGCTGGGATCGCTTCACCTGCTGGAAGCACTGGAACAGGTCAATCGTCATGGTCGATTCCTGATGATGAGTTCAGCGGAGATCGGGGGTGCGACCTGTCGGGAAACTCCGGAAGGCCGTCAGATCAATGTCCAAAGCCCCTATGCGTTGTCAAAACTGGCGATGGAGATGCTCGGGGGGATTTTCAGTTCCGGGCGTGGTCTTGAAGTGATCCCCGTCCGTGCATTTAATTTTACCGGACCGGAGCAGAGTCACAAGTTCGTCGCTTCCGATTTTGCACGGCAGATCGCACGCATTGAAAAGGGGCTGGCTCCCGGTGTCATCCGGGTGGGAAACCTCGAGGCCATACGGGATTTTTCCGATGTCCGTGATATGGCGCGCTATGTGGCAACGGCCGGGATAAAGGGAGAGAGCGGACGTTTGGTCCGCCTGGGCTCCGGCAGGATGTATTCCATCCGTGATCTGCTTGATATCATGCTCAGATTCAGTTCAAAAGAGATCCGGGTGGAGATCGATCCGGAACGTTTCCGTCCACTGGATATACCCGAACTGGGGGGGGATTGCCCCGTTTTGCGCGAGGAGTTCAAACTGCGGCCGGAGTTCTCCATGGAAGAAACTCTTTTTGACCTCCTGAACTGGTGGAGAAAGCGCACGGTTCGGGAGACAGCTCCTTGAGAATTCTTCATGTGACCGATCACTTTACCACCGGTGGTGGGCTTGAACATATTTTCAGAATCTGCTCCGGACTCAGGGGATATGAATTCTCTGTTATCGCGGCGGCTGGACCTGGAGAATCACGCTTTTCGGAACTGGACGGGACACAAACAGTGGCGGGCGCACTCACACCGGAGACCCTTTCCAGCGTACATCCCCACCTGATCCATTTTCACCATATTCGTCCCCTTGCATGCTGGCTCCTTCGAAGAAAGAAACTTCCGGTGATTCCCATTATCCTGACCCTTCATGGTCTCCATGTCAGAAAGTATGACTTCCAGCCATCACTTCTGTCCCCTGTAAAAGGTGCCATGAGGCGGTTATTGGAAAAAAAAATATTCTTTCGATGCGATGAATTGATCGCAGTCTCCCGGGATGACCGGAACTTCCTGGAGAGCAGATACGGCATTTCCGGAGTGCGCTATATTCCCAATGGGATACCCATTCATTACCATCCCGCCGGGAACCATCTGCCGGACAGGTGGCGCTGGAATTGGAAAATCCCCGATTCCGCGACTGTGGCACTTGTACCGGCGCGTTTTGACTTTCAAAAGGGACATGATCTGCTGATCCGGGCTCTGGCACGTCCGGAGATGGCCCCTCACCGGGGAAAGATCGTTTTTCTCCTGGCCGGAACCGGCCCGTTGCTGGGTCGAACCCGGACCCGGGCCCGTAGTGCCGGAGTGGACTCCTTCCTGCGTTTTCTGGGGGACTGTACGCATGAAAGAGTCCTCGCTCTGATGACTCACTCGGATCTGGTTGTACTGCCTTCACGATGGGAAGGCCTCCCCATCGCGTTGCTGGAAGCCGGAATGCTCTCCCGTCCCGTGATCGCATCGGATGCATGCGGAAATCGTGAGGTGATTCCGGAAGGCGGTGGATTGCTTTTTCGGAACCAGGATCCGGCGGATCTGTCCAGAACGCTGATTTCCGCTCTCAGTGAGCCCGGGAAACAGGCGCAGTGGGGGGTTCAACTCAATCGGAAGGTGGTATCTGAATACTCTCTGGAAAAAATGCTGGAATCACTGGACGGGTTATACAGGGAATTTCAGTCAGATTGAGAGGGATTCCCCGCTGGTGTGAACAGGCGGATATTTTTCACTTCAAGGCGTCCCTTCATACCGGAGGCGGCCAATCGGTTGGAGATTGAGATAAACATGGATTGGATTGCCGAAAGGCTGATCGCCTGATCCCCGGAGTACCGGAACAACCGGTTAAAGGGAATATCCACGGAGTTCCATTGTGCCTGAGTGGAAAATGAATGGTGAAACCAGCTCTCAGAGGTGTTGATCCCGCTTCGCAACTCAACCCAGTATCGGGCCGGGGGGGAAGATCGGGCATCAAAAGAGATACCGGCGAAGTTTGAGAAGTTCAGTTCTTCCCGCAGCGCGGCCGCGCACCAGCCGTCTTTCGCTTCATCGGGAGTCACCAGGTGAAACGTCATTGCGAGGCCATCACCATCCTCATCCAATCGTTCAACCCGGCATTCAGAAGCTTCATTCTTTTCCGGGACAAATTGGAAATTTCCTGCTGAAGAAATCGGGAAAAATTGCCGTTGTGGCAATAGAACCAGGTCGGCATTCGTGGATTCGGGTACGCCAAGGAAAAATGGATTGGTGACAATCCAGGGAATTCCGGAAAAATGGTTGGCGGGAATAAAGATTTCAAGTCGATATGTGCCGGGAGCATTGATTTGGAATGTGACCCGGTGTTTCAGCCCGGATGTTATTTCCTTCTCTACTTTTCCGTTGTGAATCAGGCGGATCCGTGTTTCAAACCCGAAAGGAAGGTCCACTTCCAGCTGTCCGGAGCTCCACGGGCTCTCGTCTCCCATCCGGACCCGCCGGTCCGGAGCGGCTGCGGGGATGAAGCGGGTGTCAAAACCGTTGGCCGGAGCGATGGCTTCCACAACATTGAAGAAATGTCTCTTTCGCATGGCATCAACCAGTATATCCACCGATTGTGCGGCATCCTTAACCAATTCCCGGTCAATGCATACATAGATGTTCAGGATCGAAAACATGCTCCGGTAGGAGGGGAAAGGGAGTCTCATACCGGAACTTAACGGAAGCAGCCCATGAGCGTCAAGGGCGAAAATCCCGCTGTACCGGCCATGCATGTTCAACTCATCCCATTTTTCCATGTTAACGGCCGGGTATTTCAACGTTTGCAGTAATGCATATTTCTGGTTGAACATGTAGCGGGCGGGGAAGGTAATGAGGTTGAGAAGCGAAGCGCGGCGCGCGCTTGAATAGGCACTGAGGACCTCAAGTCCTGAAAATCCATCGGGACGCCAGTCCGTCCATGGAATGGCTTTGTCAAAGGGATGGGAGATAAATGTAAGCCCACCGGAATGAGAGACTTCAGCCATCGCTTCCCCGGGTTCAGGGGGAAGCGGGTGAATGGGAACCGGGAAACCGAAAGCAGCCAGGTGACCACTGTTCAATGAAAGTTCAGTGCCTCCGATCAGGAGTGTGCGCCCCCACCAGGCGGTGGCTCCGAGGGAAGCACGATTGGGTTCACCGTGATCGGTCAGAATCACGAAGTCCAGCTTCAGGTCTTCCGCTGTCTTCATGATCTCACTGACTTCACCGGAGCCGTCTGACAGCGTGGAGTGAATATGATACACACCCTTTACAAAGCGAGATGGGAGCGCGTTCAGGTTGGGCTCGGAATGAAAGCGCAATACCGGCAAAATCGTTATCAGAAACAGGCTGAACAGAACGAGAAAAATGATTTTAAGTTTACGCTGCATTCGCTTCATGGTTGCCTCGTGAATGGATTATATCATCGACCCACCGGAGCCGTCAAAGCGGCGACACGGTTGACACCATCGGGGAGAGCCGATAGAATAAATCAATGAAATTGAAGGATAACTCGGTCCCTGTCGTTCTTTTTGCTTTCGGAGCAAATCTCCTGATTGCCGTCGTCAAGTTTATTGTCTTCATGCTGACGCGCTCATCGGCGATCCTGGCAGAGGCGGTACACTCTACCGCGGACACATTGAATCAGGTGCTTCTGTTGACGGGCATCCGCAAGGGCCGACGTGAACCGGATCAACTTCACCCCTTTGGCTTTTCCGGAGAACTCTATTTCTGGTCTTTTATTGTGGCCATGATGCTTTTTTCCGCCGGAGCCGTGTTCTCCATCTGGCAAGGCATCATCAAATTGATCCATCCCCATCCCATAAAGCAGATTCACTTCGCTTTCGCCATTATCATCATCTCTTTTATCGCCGAAGGCACGGCTTTCCTGAAAGCGCGAAAGATGGTGCGGAAGGAACGTAAGGGGATGCCACTTTTCAAGTATCTGCATTCCTCCAAGAAATCGGAATTGATTGTGGTCTTCATGGAAGACCTCGCGGCACTGACGGGATTACTGATTGCGGCTCTATGCCTGATTCTGCAGCAACTGACCGGGCTTTTGATATTTGATGGAATCGCATCGATTCTGATTGGCGCCCTGCTCGCAGTGGTCGCGGTTTTTCTTGCCAATGAAACCAAGTCTCTTCTGGTGGGTGAGGCAGCGGAACCCGGCGTTATTCGGGAGGTCAGAAAGATTCTGAATGATGATGACAGCGTCAATCACCTGATCTCTCTGAGAACGCTTCACCTGGGGCCGGATGATGTCCTGCTTGCCGTAAAACTGGAGTTCAACGAACGGTTGAATTCCCGGGAAATTTCAAACCTGATCAATGGTTTTGAAGCGGATATCCGGAAACAATTTCCTCAGATGCGGAAAATATTCATTGAACCCGACATATATTCGGAACGACGAAGTTATGGCTGAAGGCATGGTTGTGGGAACTGAGCTTCATCCCTTGAATCAGGCCGGGAATTAAAACGAATGACACAACCGGTAAACAGAGAACTTGAAGCGTACATGGCGGATATGGTCGCCCGTGTGGAAACGTCTCTGACAGAGGGCATCTCACAGAATGGCGGTACCCTGGAACAGGCTATTCACTATGCGCTGAAGGTACGGGGAAAGAGGCTGCGGCCGTTGATATTCCTCACTCTGATTGATGCCCTGGGCGGAGATTCGGAACAACACGTGGAACTGGCATCCGCCATCGAATACATCCATACCTATTCCCTGATCCACGATGATCTTCCCGCAATGGATAACGATGACTTCAGGCGCGGGGAACCCACGGTGCATAAAAAATTCAACGATGCCATGGCTCTTCTGGCCGGAGATACTCTCCTGACCATGGCATTTGAGAAAATTGCCGGTCATACGGGGTTGGATGCTGAAAAAAAGATCCGGTTTATTCAGATCATAACCCGATCCATCGGGATCCTCGGCATGGCCGGAGGTCAGGCCCTTGACCTTGAGTTCTCCGGACAGACCGATTTGATTGCACGGATTCACCGGATGAAAACAGGCGAGTTGATCCGTGCCGTCATGGTCGCCGCCGCGGAGATCTCCGGTGTGGAAGGGGAACGTCTTCATGCGTTGAACGAAGCCGGAAAATCGATTGGTGAGGCTTTTCAACTGGCCGATGATCTGCTGGATCTGGATGGAGATGAGGCCGTTGTGGGGAAAAAGCTTCACAAGGACAAGGATAACCACAGCCCCAACGCGGCATTGTTCTTTGGAAGAGAACACGTTCGGAAATCCATAGACAGGGCCTATGAAAACACCATCAAACACCTGCGGATGGCGGAAATCGAAGATCCGGCATTTCTTGATTTGATGAGAATGATGGTATACAGGAAACGGTAATGGCAATCATAGAACAGATCAATCACCCGGAGGACCTGGAATCTCTCTCTTATGAAGAGATGGATACACTTGCCGGAGAGATCCGGGAAGTCCTGATCGACGTGGTCTCGAAAAACGGGGGTCATCTGGCATCCAACCTCGGTGTCGTGGAGTTGACTCTGGCGTTACACCGGGTTTTCAACTCCAGTAAGGATCGAATTATCTGGGATGTCGGCCATCAGTGCTATACCCATAAAATCATCACATCCCGACGGGAGCGAATTTACACCATTCGGCAGAAAGGTGGACTCGCCGGGTATCCCGATATATTTGAAAGTGAATTTGATGCGGTCAATACCGGTCACGCGTCCACTTCCCTGGCTTTTGCCAGCGGAATGGCCCTGGCCCGTGATCGTCAGGGCCAATCGCATCATGTGGTCGCCGTCATCGGAGATGGCGCGCTTACCGGGGGCGTCGCCCTGGAGGCACTGAATCACATCGGGCAGGTGAAACCCCCGCTCATCCTGATCCTGAATGACAATAAAATGTCCATTTCCCCCAATGTGGGAGGGATTTCCAAACACCTGAATTACCTGGTATCCGGTCGCCCATATATACGTCTGAAGGAGGTGATCCAGGCATTCCTCAGACATATTCCCGGGATCGGTAAATCCATGGCCGATGTGGCCAAGAAGATCGAAGTTCTGATTCGCTCAATGACGGTTCCCGGATCTCTGTTTGATGAACTGGGAGTCAAATACATCGGACCCATAAACGGGCATAACCTGCCGGAACTGGTGAAGGAACTCTCGGAAGCTCGGAAATATGATTTTCCCGTGCTGTTGCACGTGGTTACGGAAAAGGGACGCGGCTATCAGCCGGCGGAAGATGACCCCAGTTCCTTTCACTCCTCCGGTCCATTTGAAATCGCCAACGGTAAATTTCTGAAGTCAAAAACGCCTCCTTCCTACTCAGCGGTTTTCGGGAAAACCGTCCGGGAACTGATGCGGAAGAATTCAGAAATCGTTGCCCTCACCGCTGCCATGCCGGAGGGAACGGGCCTGAATCTTGCCCAGCAGGAATTCCCGGATCGCGTATTCGACGTGGGGATTGCGGAACAGTATATGTTTGATCTGGCCGGGGGGATGTCACTGGGGGGGGTGAAACCGGTTGTGGGGATCTACTCCACCTTCATGCAGCGTTCCGTGGATCAGATCACTCATGATCTGTCTCTGATGAAAATTCCAGTGGTCGTGGGCGTTGATCGAGCCGGATTGGTCGGCGGTGACGGGCCCACGCATCAGGGTGTCTATGACATCGCCCTCCTGCGTCCATTGCCTCATATCGTGATCGCGGCCCCCAGGGACGAAAATGAGTTACAGCATATGATTTATTCCGCCTTTGAATATTCCAGCCCCGTGTTTATCCGCTACCCCAAGGAACCGGGTCAGGGGATTGAGATGGAGCCGGAATTCAGGTCTATTCCTCTGGGTACATCAGAGCTCATGCGCGAAGGAAAAGATGGCGTCATACTGGCTGTTGGCCCCCTGGTGTATCGCGCGCTGAAGGCCGCGGATCGGCTCTCTTCCATTTATGGAATGGAGATTGCCGTGTTGGATGTGCGTTTTATCAAACCCTTTGACAAGAACCAGATCACCAAATTGATCCGCTCCACGGGCGCCGTGATTACTCTGGAAGATGGCATCCGTAGCGGAGGGTTTTCCACCCTGATTCGTGAACTCCTGGTATCTGAGAATCTGACGGATTGCCGGCTCATCTCTCTGGGAGTTCCGGAAGAAAGCATTGAAGTCGCCACCCGTGAGGAACTGCTGGCTCAGCATCGATTGAATGCTGAAGGTGTTGAAAAAGCAGCCATTGATTTTTTTAAATCCTGACAGATCTCCGGGATCGCCCCGGAAGTAATATCGGTTCCGGGGATTCGCGCAGAATCCCCGCCGGTTGCATGTGTGTCCCATTCACCGTAAAATATAAAATGCTCCA
>CAYVBC010000061.1:0-2192 GCA_964449545.1 uncultured Clostridia bacterium
CAACTTCTTGCCAATCACCAATGTGTGTGTACCCACACGAAACGTAATAGAACCACAATTTTTTTGTCTAAGGAAAGGGGGTGAAGAAAAGCTGTCAGTCTTTTTTTTCCGGAACCGTTGAATGATCGGGATCTTCCTCCAGGACCAGTCGTTTCTCTTCGCAAATGATATCCGCGATGGTGGTGCGGGTCATGAAATCCCGGACCAGGGTGTTCAACGCTCTCCAGTGGCTGTGAACTCCGCATTGGTGGACGCGGTCACAATTCTCTTTTCCATTCAGGCAGGGGGCGGCCTGTACGGATTCACCCGAGGTGGTGATGACCTCCAGGAGGGATATTTCGGCTGGATCCATGGCCAGGCGGTACCCGCCCCGGGCCCCACGCCGGCTGGAGATGAATCCCCGTGCCTCAAGGGGCTGGATGATCTGCTTGGCGAATTTGGCGGAGATTCCCTGGCTGGTTTCCACCCTGTGCAGGGGTTGGGTCCCAGTGGGGGTTTTTCCCAGCTCCACAAGGATGCGGACCGCGTATCGTGATCGGGCTGTGATTTTCATGTGTTTAAAGGTGATTCAATAAGATACTATTATGCCGTGAATTGCATGAAATTGCAATAGTGAAGAGCATGGAGGGGAAAAAAGGCGGGTCAGGACCGGTGCCACCCGGACTCTGAAATTATCGGAGTCCGGGTGGCCGGGAGGTTCGGCCCATGATTCTATTCGTATCGTAACGCTTCTATCGGATTCATTTGAGCGGCTTTCCGCGCGGGGTAAAAACCAAAAAAAACGCCCACTGCCGCTGAAAAGCCCACAGCTAGAATGGTGATCCCCGGGTCCACGATGAACCCGGTATTGATTAGACTGGAGATCCCGCGTGCGAGTCCCAGTCCCGTAAGAATGCCGATGAACCCCCCCAGCAGGCTCAGGATCACCGCTTCCACCAGGAATTGAACCAGGATGTCGCTGCCGCGCGCGCCCACGGCCATGCGGATGCCGATCTCCCGGGTGCGTTCCGTAACGGACACGAGCATGATGTTCATGATGCCGATGCCGCCCACCAGAAGGGAGACGGCGGCGATGGCGCCCAGGAGCATGGTCATGGTGTTGGTCACTCCCGTCACCCGCTCGATGATCTCCGTCTGGCTGCGGATGGAAAAATCATCATCATCTCCGGTTTTCAGGCGATGGGAATCGCGAAGAATCTTGGTAATCTCACTCTCCACCGCGTCCATCTCCACCCCATCCATTGCGCTGGCCTGGATCATGCGCACGGTTTTTCCGTCGGACAGGCGGTAGAGAACCGTGGTGGAGGGAGCCAGGATCAGGTCATCCTGGTCTCCCATCATGGCATCACCCTTTTCTATCAGTGTGCCGATGACCGTGAAGGGAACACGGTTGATCCGGATGCGGGCCCCGATGGGATCACGATCGGCGAACATCTCCTCCACCACCGTGTGTCCCAGTACCGCCACCTTGCGGCGGCCGTGGATGTCCCGCTCCGAGAAGAAATTTCCCTTATCGATTTCCCAGTTCCGGATGGAGGGGAAGTCAGTGGACACGCCGTGGATCTGGGTGGCCCAGTTTTTATCCATCGCGATGGCCTGAACGCCCACCGCGATATCCGGGGAGACGTGGGCCAGTGTTTTGGCTTTTTCCCGCAGGTCTTCCACATCGTCCATGGACAGGGATTGCATGCTTCCGGCGCCGCGGCTGACGCCGCCCCGGGAGGACGACCCGGAACGGATCATGAACAGGTTGGTGCCCAGGGCGTCTATCTGGGATTCAATGTCCGCCGTGGCACCCTTTCCGATGGAGACCAGGGCGATGACGGCGCCCACGCCGATGATGATACCCAGCATGGTCAGAAAGCTGCGCATGCGGTTCTTGGTGATGCTGCGAAAGGCCGCGCGGATCAGTCGATTGAATTTCATTGGAGTGACTCCTTGCCGCCGCTGAAGATGGTTTTTCCGTTACCGGCTTTGATCCGGTTCTCCACCGGCACGTCGCGGATCTTGAGCCCATCGCGCAGTTCAACGATGCGTTGCGCGAAGCGGGCGATGTCGGGTTCGTGGGTCACCAGCACAATGGTGACTCCCTCGGCGTTGAGTTCCTGAAACAGGCCCATGACGTCGTTGGAGGTGACGGTATCCAGGTTGCCCGTGGGTTCGTCGGCCAGCACGATGGCGGGGCGGTTGAC
>CAYVBC010000061.1:2292-9192 GCA_964449545.1 uncultured Clostridia bacterium
TCAGGGCGCTGTTGGGCACGATCAACACGTTCTCCCGGTATTCCAACAGGAAATCCACGGTGGTGGTCATGCCGGGCAGAAGAAGGCGGTCCTGGTTCTCCGCGTCCACAACCACCGTGTAATTTACCACATTGGAGATTGTGGTGGGCTGCAGGCGGATCTGGCGAACCGTTCCCGTGAATTCACGATCCGGGTAGGATTGGACGGTGAAACGGGCCTTCTGTCCCTCGCGGATGACGCCGATGTCGCTTTCGTCCACAAAAGCCTCGATCTGCATCTGGGTCAGGTCCTCGGCGATGATAAAGAGCTGGGGTGCCTGGAAGCTGGCCGCGATGGTCTGGCCCTCGTCAACGGATCGTTCAATCACGGTGCCGTTCATGGGAGAACGGATTTCCGTGTACCCCAGATTGGTCTGTGCCTTTTTCAACGAAGCCCTGGCGCTTTTCAAGCTGGCTCTGGCGGTAAGGACCTGGGTTTTCCACTGCAGGTATTCCGTCTCGGAGATGTGTCCTTTTTCGAACAACGGCTGGTTGCGTTTAAGCTCCGCTTCCAGTCGTTCAAATTCCGCGGCCGCGCTATCCACTTTGGCCTCGGCTTCCTGTACTGAAATCAGGAAGGGGGTTTTATCCAGAACAGCCAGAAGCTGTCCCTTGGTCACTGTGCTGTTGAAATCCACCTTCAGCTCCTGGACGATACCGGACACCTGGGAACCCACTTCCACGGTCTCTAAGGCGCTCAGGGTTCCCGTGCTGGAAACGGTGTTTTCGATATTGCCACGCGTGAGGGCGGCGGTGGTGAAGGCTTTGGTTTCGGTTTTTTCATTTCCGGAAAAAAACAGGAACTTTGCCGCCAGACCGGCAACGATGATGATTCCAATCCATATCCAATATTTGCGTTTCATTGGTTTTCTCCTTTGCTGTCCGTATCCATGACAATGGTTGTCAATGTCTCCCCGTCCCCGCGACTGAACAGGATTTCCAGGCCGCGGATCAGCAGGTTGTATTCCGCCGCCACGTGGTTGTAGCGGGCTTCGCGATATTGTGCCCGTGACTGGCTGACTTCCGACAAGGTGGCGGCGTTGGCACGGTAGCGGTCTTCCAAGCTTTCCAACGCGGCCCGGGAATAGGTCAGGCGGTTTCCGGAGCTGGTCAGTTGCCTGGCCGCGTTTTCCCAGTTCAATCTGGCTTCCTGCATTTCAGCGGTGACCTGGCGCAGCCGGCTCTCCAGGTCCAGCTCTTCGTTGTTTAGGTCCACCCGGGCCGCGGCCACATCCTGGCGGGTCTGACCGCGATCGAAGATGGGGACAGACAGGTTCAGGGTTACATTGGCCGACAGGTTACGGTCAAAAAGTTGATCCCCCACATCGGATTCGGGGATGGAGCTGGAGTAGGAGCTGCCGATCCCGGCGGAGGCCGACAGGCGGGGAAAAAAGCCGGAACGGGCCGCGCGGATGGCCTGTCGGGCTGCCGCGATCCGTTTTTCCTGAGCGGTAATGTCCGGGCGCTCCGGTTCATTCGCAGAAGAGTCATCCCGGTTATGAATGCGTTTCAGGTTCGCCAACATGGTCTCAAGCGGCGGTTCCGCGAGCGTCACCATTATGTCGGGTTCCATGCCCAGGGACTGCAGCAGGTTGATGACCGCCACCTGCTGGGATCGTTCCGACTCCTGGAGGCGGTACTCGCTGGCGGAGATCTCCGCCTGCTGCTGGTAGAGGTCGGCCACGGGGCGGCGCCCGGCCTGGTGGAAAGCGGAGATCTGTTCCAACAGTTTTTTCTGGGCCGTCATGTTCTCGTTTTCCACGGCCACAAAACTGCGGGCCGTGATGGCCTGCACGTATTGCTGCACCACCGAGAAGGTGATGGTTTGACGGGTGCGCGAGAAATCGGCTGCTGCGGCATCCCGGTTTTCCCGGGCCTTTATCAATGAGGATGAGTTCAGGAATCCGTCAAATATGGAAAGGCTGGAAGAGACGTTCATGCTGAAACGGGTAAAACTGGAGCTGGTGTAATTCCCGCTGGTGGGATCCACCGATTTCCCTCCTTGTTGGGAGCCGCTGGAACTGAAGGTCAGGTTGGGAAGGAACTCGTTGTGGCGCTTGCGCAGGGCGATTTCGCTGCTGCGGGTGCGGTTTGCGGCCAGTTGCAGGTCCGGGTTCTGCCGGAGAGCAATGGACAGGGCCTCCTTCAAGGTCAGGGTGGTCACTTGGTTGGCCGGTTCCCGGGCGGCCAGAGTGCCTCCCCAGGCCAGCAGGAGTAATACGGCTGCGGGCAATGCCCGGTGAATTCGCAATTCCTGATATCGGTTCATGGAACCTCCTCTCTTTCCGGCACGTTGTCCCGTGCGTTCACATGTAAATACAATCGAATTGTTGCAGGGACGTGAGCCGGATATTACAAAATGTAACAAATTCATAAATTCAATTCGGGAACTGGAGAATGACGGAAGTACCTTCTCCGGCGCGACTGTTCACGTGGATGGTTCCGCCATGGGCGTGCATGATCTTGCGGCACATGCTCATCCCCAGGCCGTAGCCCCCGGTTTTTTTGGTCCGCGAGCGATCCGCTCTGTAAAATGGTTCAAAGATGTGTTTGAGATCTGTTGCGTTCATGCCACTGCCGAAATCCCGGATCCGCAGCGTGGGTTTCCCCTGCGCGAATTCTCCGCGGATCTCCACCGGTTGCGACGATTCAGCCGAGTGACGCAGCGCGTTATCCAGCAGGTTGCGCAGGAGGATGCGGACTCTTTCCGCGTCCGCGTGAATGCGGATGTCCGGGGAGAGTTCACGGATGAGGATTCCCGGTTTTTCTTCCCCGTAGGTGGCCGCGATTTCCGAAACCAGGGATCTGAGATTCATCTCTTCCAGGTTCAACTGGCCGTGCGGGCTGTCCAGCCGTTCCGTTTCCAGGATCACCGTGATCATGCGCTCCACCTCTTCCACGTCTTCCAGGATGGCATCATGGGCGTCTCCGGGTTCCAGAAACTCCATGGCAACCTTGATCCGGGTCAGGGGAGAGCGCATCTCGTGGCTGACGTCAAGGAGCAGACGATCCCGGGCATGGATCATCTCACCGATTCGTTCAGACATTCGATTAAAGGCCCGGACCAGCTCCCCGAGCTCATCACTGCGTTGACTGTCCATGCGGTGATCCACATGCCCCTCGCTGAGCTGAGCGATACCCTCTTTCAATGTTTTAACCGGTTTGAGCTGGGCGCGGATTAAAAACCATACTCCCACAATGAGGAGTACGGCAAAGGCTGAAACCGCCAGGATCAGCTGGTCCACCCGATGCATAAAGCCTTTTTTCCGAGGCCGGAGCAGGAAAAACAGGCTCCCGTTGTCCACTGGAATGCGCACGCAGAGGCCATGCGGGGTAAAGCCCGCGCCGGCGCCCTCTTTTCCCGGGTAGGGAACCAGCTTTTCTCCGGCGATCGCTGCCAGTCCGGGGTGGGTTTCCCATCCCCCGGAGGGGGAATCAAAGCGGATTTGCAGGTGAAGGCGCTCCGAAAGGTCCCGTGCACGTTCCAGGACGGGTGGTGTTCCCAGGTCCCGGGCGATGAGCCCCGCGTAGGCAATGGAACCTTGCAGGATACTTTCAAAACGCCTCGGAGGCTTGAAGATCAGGTTGTGGGCGGCGGCGATAAAAAGGATGATCAGGATCAGCGCCAGGGCAAAAACCACCAGTATCTTGGAAAAGAGTGAGGAACGCAGGCGGCTCATGATGCAGGGCATCTATTCTCCCCCCACAAAGACATACCCGGCACCCCACACGGTCTTGATCAACTTGGGAGTACGCGCGTCGTCACCCAGTTTCTGGCGCAGGCGGCTCATGAGCACATCCACGGAGCGGCTGTCTCCCTCGTCATGAATGTCCCAGAGGTGTTCCAGGATCCGTTCCCGTGAATAGACCACTCCCGGGCGCCTTGTCAGCAGCGAAAGGACTTCGAACTCCGTGGTGGTCAGGGAGATTTCGCTGTCTCTCAGGAAGGCCAGGCGTTTATCCAGGTCCAGGCGTAAAGGGCCGCATGATCGGGTCTGGGTGGATGCGTCTTCCCGGCTGCGTCGCAGGATGGTCTGGATTCGGGCCACCAGCTCCCGGGGTTCAAAGGGCTTGGGGAGGTAATCATCCGCGCCCAGTTCCAGTCCGACGATGCGGTCCGTGACCTCTCCCCGTGCCGTGAGCATGATGACCGGCACCATGCTGTCGCGGCGGATCTGCCGGCAGACCTCGAAGCCGTCCATGTCCGGAAGCATGACATCCAGTATGATCAGGTCCGGAGAAAACCGATCCATCGCCGCGAGGCCCTTGCGGGGATGGGTGTGACTTTCCACCTGGAAGTCGAAACGGGACAGGTAGTCTCGCAGCAGTCGATTCAGTTTTTCATCATCATCAATAACCAGTATTTTAGCGTTCATGCGGCCTCACGGGCGGGTGCCAATCTATATAATATAGTAGTGTAAGCCTGTGTCCGGGGAATTGCAAAATTGTAACAAAATGTAAATTCGTGAAAGCCGTCTCCGGGTGGAGAACTATTTTTTAAGGATATATTTCCGCACCGCCTGGTTATGCTCCCGCAGGGTGCGGGAGAACTGGTGGGTACGGCCATCCTTGGAGACGAAGTAGAGGAAACGGGTGTTTTCCGGGTAGAGGGCGGCCTCAATGGAGGCGATTCCCGGACTGCAGATGGGCCCCGGTGGAATGCCTCTGTAGAGCCGTGTGTTGTAGGGCGACTCGTATTTGAGTTCCGCCCATCCGAGTTTGTTTTTCCATTTTCCGTCTCGCTTCAACGCGTAAATGATTGTGGGATCGGAGGCCAGAGGCATGCCGATCCGTACCCGGTTGTGAAAAACGGAAGAGATGAGAAAGCGTTCACTGCGGTCCGCGGTTTCCTTTTCGATCAGTGATGCCAGCGCGATCACCTGGCGGACGGAGAGCTTCATCTCATGGGCTCTCCATTCCAGGGTTCGGTTGAATTTTTCCCGGAACTTTCCCACCATCAGTCGGACCAGTTCGGCGGCACGCATGGTGCGCGGCACACGATAGGTGTCCGGGAACAGGTACCCTTCGAGATCTGAGGCATCGGGGTCCAGGTCGCGAATGGGTGCCGGGTCGTTGGCGGCACGGAGGAACTCCGTGTCGCTGATGCCCAGTTGCTCCGAGGCCGTGGCCGCGGTCTCCTCCAGGGTTTGACCTTCAATAATGGTGACACGGTGGAGGATCACCTGCCCTTTGCGCAGTTTCTCAATCACCTGCCGCATGGTCAGTGGGCGATCAAAGTTGTACTCACCTGTCTTGAACATGACACTGCGGTGAAACAGTCTGGTATATACCAGGAACCAGGTGCGGCTGGAGATGATCCCGTTTCGCTCCAACCGTCGGGCGGTTGTGGAGATCGATTCTCCGGCGGGGATTTCCAGGTGACTCGTTCCGGAATAGGCCTTGTAGGGTCTGGATATCTGTTTCCAGGCATCCACGCTGACCCAGGCTGCCACGCCAATAAGGATAAGGAAAAGGATGATGACCATTTTTTTCATCGGGACTCCAGAAATGCGTTCAGAATCACCATGGCGGCAACGGAGTCCACCATGGCCTTGCGTTTGAATGGATCGGATTCATTTTCAGCCAGCAGCTCGTCCGCTTCCATGCTGGTCAGACGCTCGTCTTCCCATTCAAGGGGAAGGTCGAGGCGTTTTTTCAGAAAATTGGCATAGTTCTCCGCGGCGGCGACGATTCGTCCCGGGGTTCCATCCATGTTCAGCGGGCGCCCGAACAGCAGGCATTGGATCTCGTATTCATCCACAACCTTTCGGATATATTCCAGGTCATATTCGAGGGTCTTTCGTTCCAGGGGAGGCAGGGGGGTTGCGCTGTGAATGAGCGTGTTTCCCACGGCCAGTCCCAGCCGGCGGGTGCCGAAATCCACGGCCAGGATGTTCACCCGGGCAGACCTCCCTTCGGGATCCCTGCGTGATAATCGAACCCGTACTCGATGAGCCGGGTCAGAAGGGTGGTGAAACTGTATTCCTTCAGTGCGAAGAGTTTGGGGAACATACTGATTTCCGTGAAACCGGGCATGGTGTTGATCTCGTTGACCAGGATCCGGCCGCTCTGCTTTTCCATAAAAAAATCCACCCGGGAAAGCCCGTTCAACTGGAGCGTCCGGAATGCGGCCGCCGCGGTGGTTCGGATCTCTTCCGCTTTCCCAATCGGCAATTCAGCGGGAATGTGAAACCGGGTTCGACCGTCCGTGTATTTATCCGCGTAGTCGTAAAATTCGTTGTGGGGCTCCAGCTCTCCGGGTGGAGATATCTCCAGCTCACGATTCCCCATCACCGCCACCTCGATCTCGCGGCCGTCGATGCCCTGTTCCACGATGACGTGTCTGTCATGGAAAAATGCCAGGGCAAGCGAAGCGGCGAGTGTCTCCCGGCTCTTGACCTTGGAGATGCCCACGGAGGATCCGAGGCTGCAGGGTTTGACAAACACGGGATATGTAAGGTGCTTTTCCACATCCGGGATCACACATGACGGATCGTTGCGGTCATACACCCGAAAGGCTGGAGTCGGTATATTCGCGTTCAGAAAAAGGCGCTTTGCAATGCCCTTGTCCATGGCCAGAGCGGAGCCCAGGCTGCCCGCGCCCACAAAGGGGCGACCATCCAGCTCCAGCAGGGCGGGGATGCGGCCGTCTTCGCCGTTGGGCCCGTGGAGAACGGGGAAATGGATATCCGCCTCCGGAAGAGAGTCAATACCGGCATGCCATGGCAGGATGGAGTGAAATTTTCCCCTGGACAGGGAGTGGGTGGTGGGGGAATCCATCTCTCCGGATTCCACATGGCGCCACCGGCCATCCCGGCGGAGGTAAACCAGTTGGGGTTTAAAGCGCTCACGATCCAGGTTG
>CAYVBC010000062.1:0-9177 GCA_964449545.1 uncultured Clostridia bacterium
TTTATGCCCTGCGGGCACTCTCTATCGCAACTTCTTGCCAATCAGCAATGTGTGTGTACCCACAGGAAACGTAATAGAACCTGAAATTATAAAGTTTCCCTTGATCCGGAGCTCAGTGAGTTCCGGAAGGTTGACAAAAAAATTTCGGTGAAGTACGCTTTTTTTTGATTTGGATTAGCGAAAACCGAAATATCATCAATCTAAGGGGAACTCTATGAAGAAAAAAACCGTAGAACTGGACTGGTCTAACCTTGCATTTTCCTACGTGCAGACGGATTATCGTTTCCGTGCGTACTTTCGAGACGGGAAATGGGGGGAAGGCTCACTTGAAACAGACCCATTCATGCGAATCCATGAAGGTTCCACCGCCTTGCATTACGGCCAGGAATGCTTTGAGGGGATGAAAGCGTTTAAAGCGAAAGACGGCAGCGTACTGCTCTTCCGCCCCAGGCAAAACGCCCGGAGAATGCAGCTAAGCGCGGAACGAATTCTCATGGCCCGGGTTCCGGAAGAACTGTTCATGCGTGGGGTGCTCGATACCGTTAAAGCCAACATCCATTACGTCCCTCCCTATGGATCGGGAGCCTCTCTGTATATTCGCCCCGTTCTCTTTGGAATCGGCGAAAACATCGGTGTACGTCCCGCTCCTGAATATCTTTTTTCAGTTTTTGTCATGCCCGTGGGCCCCTATTTCAAGGGAGGTTTGAAGCCGGTTTTTCTGAATGTTTCTTCCTATGATCGCGCCGCGCCAGTGGGTACGGGAGCCGCCAAAGTGGGTGGCAATTACGCAGCCAGCCTGCTCCCGCACCATGAAGCAATTGAATCCGGTTACGCGGATTGTATTTACCTGGATCCCCTGCACCATCGTAATATTGAGGAGGTGGGAGCAGCCAATTTTTTCGGCATCACCCGGGACAACCGCTTTGTCACTCCCGCGTCGCCGTCCATCCTTCCCAGTATCACCCGGATGTCACTGGTGTACATTGCCAGGGAGATACTGGGGATGACGGTGGAGGAGAGAAATATTCCCATTGATTCCATTGATGAATTTATCGAAGCCGGCGCATGTGGCACCGCCGCGGTCATTACGCCCATTGGAGGAATATTCCACAATGGCGCCATGCACACTTTCCATGCGCATGGTAAGGAAGTGGGACCGGTGACCCGTAAGCTGTACGATACGCTGACCGGCATTCAGAAGGGAGATCTGCCGGATCCCGACGGCTGGGTGACTTCATTAAACGGGGAAGAGTGATCCGGCGCCGGATATCCGGCGTCTGAAACGATAAATATTTCTTCAGCTAAGAGGAATCGTGCCCTGCCCTTGCTTTTCGATTCCTGATTCTCTATAATTTTTCTGGCTATGGACAGGGGAAAACGGGTCACTCTTCCGAAACCGGGTGGGTACTCCTGTTTTCGACTCGAATATTCTGCCCCCATAGCCATAAAGGAGGAGGAAAAATGAAGAAGTTTACGGCCCTTGTTGCAGTATTTGGTCTGGTCTTTTTTATGACCTCATGTTCAAAACCGGAAGAAGTAACCGTCACCAAGTACTTCCAGGCCATGAGTCACAATGATGCGGACACCATGGGTTCCATGGCCGTGGAACCGAAGAATCTGGAATACGACTCCTATAAAATTATTGGAGTCAGTGAACCCCTGGTGGAAGAATTTCAGCTGCCAAGCCTGGTGCAGATGTTGGAAGATCTGAAAAAAGAAAGACAGAAACAGCTGAATACCGTGCGGGACTTGCAGGACGAAATCGATGAATTCAATTTTGAAATTGGAGAAACCCGTCGCCGCAGCCGCAAAGCTCAGTTGCAGCAGCAGATTACTGAGAAAGAAGAGGCGATGAAGATTGAGACGGACAAGTTCCGCCAGTTGGTCGCGGATATGGGATCGGTCAAAAACCAGATTGAGCAGGAACGCAACCTGGTTAAATTGTCCGCCGGGATCAAACAGAGCCCGGAGATTTACGCCGGCGAGACCATGACCAGCCGCGTGGATACCCACGTGGTATTCAAAGATGGTTCAGAGTCTGATTACGTATTCGAACTGATCAAGTATGAATTGAAAGTTGAAGATCGCGTATTGCCCAGCAGGCTTGTCATTCTGAAAATTCAAAGTAAAGACGAATATGAAAAAGCCAAGGCGGAAGCCGAAGTTCCCGCGGATGTTCCGGAAGAAGAGGTAATGGAACAGGCCCCCGCTCAGGAAACCGAAGCACCCCCCGTGGCGGAAGGTGAACAGCAGTAGGAGTGAATTCTGCCTGATACTCACCTCTGTCGCGGGGCGGGATGCGGCGGATCGGCTGTCGGAAGGCCTGGTGAGGAACCGATTGTGTGCCTGTGTCAGCGTTGTGCCGGGAATTTATTCCCGGTACCGCTGGCAGGGGAAGATTGAAATCGCGGAAGAATGTCTTCTGATTCTGAAAACCCTCCGCGGCCGTTATCCATCCATTGAAGCTTTTCTGAAAAAAGAACATCCCTATGAATGTCCTGAAATCATCCTGATCCCGGTTGAAGCCGGAGAATTGTCCTACCTGGCATGGATGAGAAGCTGTATCTTCGATAAAGGGGATACGGAGCAATCCTGAGCGCTTTCAACTGAGGGAGTCGCCTTGGGATTTGTCTTTTTGGAGTTTTCAGGAATTTACGCGCTGAATGGAAAAATCCCCATCTGAAAAATCATTCACAGCGGGTTTTCGAACCCAGCGGATGCGAATACGGTAATGGTTTCCCGGCTTCACGGATGCCGGGATTTTCCAGTCATATTTCCCGGAATTCGGGCAACCTCGGGTAATGGTCAGGGCATTGACTCCCTGATCATACAGGATCAGGGCGATCCGCTCTCCCGGGGGAATTGCTTCTGAAGTCCAAACGATGGAAGTTGTCATGCCCTGACTCAGCGTCTCCCGCCCATTGGGTGTTACCAGGTGGATGGCGGGCTCATCTTCAATGCCGGATGTGGCATTGCCATGAAGTGGAGAGAGAGCGATCAGGCAGAGGACGATCCCAGTCATGCGGAGTAATCGAAGTACCATATTATTAGATAACGGTTTGTGTATCATTATCTCAGAAAAAAGTTCAGGTTGATTTAAAATAGTTGGGACGGGAGTATCAGCGGGAAGCGCCTGTGAGAAAAAACAGGCGCTTCCCGCTGAGAACCATGTGATTCGTGGTTTATTTTCCTGCCGCTTTTCGCGCGGCAATCTCTTTATTAAGATCTTCCAGGAACTTTTTATACTGGCCCAGATCCGGTGAAGAGGGAAAGAGGGAAACCATTTTTTCATAGGTGGCCACTGTCTTGTCCATTTCGTTGGCATAGTAGAAAAAGTTTCCCAGTGTCATGTACGCGGGTTCCAGGTCACTTTTCAGCTCAATGGCTTTTTCCAGTTGAGGGACGATCTGGTCCGCGTACTTCGCCGCCAGATCTGCCAGCTTTTTCCTGCGATCCTTTGATTCCTTATCCTTCTTGATCTCTTTGGCGAGTGTTTCCATGATCTGGAAATGGTTCGAGCCAATGATAAAGTGGGCAAGGGGAAGCAGCTGGTCATTGGGTACATCCTGGCGTGCGTCAATGTATTTTTTCAGGTATTCTTCGGAGGCTTTGTAGTCCTTCATCTGGGAGCAATTGAGACCGATGATGTAGTTTGCTGCCGGAAACATGGGCGCGAACTCGGTCTGAGCCATGGGGAGTTTCTGAAACCGGGTCAGGAAGGCGGTGGATTCCGTGAACTTTTTCTGGGTATAGTAGTTGACACCCAACTGGTAGAGGCTCTGTCCCAGGCTTACTCGGTCAGCCGTCTCAATCCCGGGGATTTCGGTCAGTTTTACGAACAGAAGATTGGCTTCAGCCGTTTTCCTCTGTTGCTGCAATTGCTGAGCTTGAGAGAAATAGAGACGGGAAAGGAGTTTCGCGGCTTCGGTATGACCCGGGTTAAGCTCCAGTGTCTTGACCAGGTTCTTCTCGCCCTCTTCGAGCTGATTCTGAACCAGATGAAGACGTCCCAGGCCGAAATAGCCTTCCGCGCATGCGGGTTCCATTTCGATTACCTTGTTGTACTCTTCAGCGGCTTTTGGAAAATCCTTCGCCTTGATGGCTTTTTCAGCCTTCTTTATCAGCTTCAGGGCTTTCTTTGAGGGGGAGGCAATCGTCATATCAGCGGCTGCCACAACTCCTTGAAAAGCAAAAACCAGGACGATCATTGCAACGATCCACTTTTTTGTCATTCGTCATTACTCCTTGTGGTTGAAATATATTCTAATATCCATTCTAGATACGTGCAAAGAGAGCAATTGTATCACCAAACTTTTAAGTTGGCAAAATTTCATCTAAATGAGCCTCGGAATTTTTGACTGTTCCGCCCGGATACACTATAATAAAACGTTCATATGGGGGCTATCAATGATGCCAAAACGAATTCTGGTTCTGCTTCTTCTTGGAATCCTCACCATCAGTCCGCTGATGTCACAATCGCAAAAGGAGCTGATTCGCTCCCTGGACAAGAAATACAGTGACTGGCTGGATGTGGTTGACTATATTATTACGCCACTGGAACGGAAGGTGTTTCTGAGCCTGAACTCCAACAGGGAACGTGATGCTCTGATGGAATTGTTCTGGAAACAGCGCGACCCCACACTGGGAACCCCGGCGAATGAGTTCAAGGAAGAACATATGCGTCGCTTCCAGTACGCCAACCGCTACTTCCGCTTCGGATCTCCGGTTCCCGGCTGGAAGACTGATCGTGGCCGTATTCACATTCTTCTCGGTCCAGCGGTGAGCGTTGAGGAAGTCATCACCAACGGATTGCATCCGGTCCTCATCTGGGATTACTTCGGTAATCCTGAGAATGGACTCCCCACCGGTTTCCGTGTCGTTTTCTATAAACGCAGCGGTTCGGGGCAGTATCGGATCTACATGCCCACCATCGACGGCCCCCAGGCTCTGCTCACAACGCAATCGCATACCATAAGCCCCACGGATTACCAGGCCCTCTATGAAGCGGTGAAGGAATACAGTACCACCGTGGCGGATGTCTCGCTTTCACTGATTCCCGGGGAACAGCGTTCCGGATACAGCCCTTCCCTGCAGGGCGCGTTCCTGATGTCCAGAATTTATGATCTTCCAAAGCGCAGCATCAACGCCACATATGCCCGTAATTTCATGAAGTATAAAGGTATCGTCAATGTGGACGTGGTCACCAACTATGTGAACAGCCGCTGTGAGGTTTTGTTGACGCGGGATCCGGTATTGCGCACCCATTTTCTCCATTTCGCGTTTCTACCTGAACGCCTGAGCGTGGATTTTTCTCCCGACCGTAACCAGTACTATTTCAATTACGAGCTCACCGTGGTCCTGAGGCGGAAGGGAAAGTCGGGAGATGGAAAAGAAGCGGAAGTGTTCAAATACACCAAGAATTTCCCCTTCTACACCACGGAGGCGGACCTGAACACCCGGCTTTCACAGGGTATGGTGGTCGCGGATTACATGCCCGTGGTTCCCGGAGAGTATACCTTTTCCGCGGTGTTGCAGAATTCGGTGAACCGGGAAATCACCTATTTTGACAGGGATATCCGGGTTCCCGCCTCGGAGGAGGTTCCCAGGTTGTTTGGGCCCGTGCTCAGCTACCGGGTGGAACCCGTTTCCGATCCCGACTTCGGCCCCTTCCGGGTGGTGGATCGCCTGATATCCATTGATCCCAGGGGGACTTTCGGCATGAAAGAGCCGTTGAAGCTTTTCTTTTCCGTTTCCCGGGGCGGGGCCCAAGGAGCGCTGAGGGCCCGGATCAAGGTGGCCAATGACCAGGAACACCGCGCCTATGCCCGGGAGTACACGGCGACGATTCCCGCGGATAAATCATTCATGAACCTTACCCGGGAGATCGAAAACCCCGGGAATGGAGAATTCACCGTTACGGTAATCCTGGAGGGGCGCTCCGGTACGGTACTGGACTCCCGGGAGATTCCCCTGGCCATTTCGCCACTTGAACAGGTTGTCCATCCGCCGGTGCTGGCCAAAAGGCTGTCCGTGCAGCGCGCGTTTATGTTTGATATGATGCAGGCGACCCAGTACCAGCATACCGATCGCCCTGAAGCCGCAACGCGTTATTTCGAAGCCGCCCTGAAGCGGAAAGCGGATTTTTCGCCGCTGATCAAGGCATACGCCGCGTTTCTGCTCGAAGTCCGGCGTCCGCAACGCCTGATGGAGATCATACAACCGCTGAAGGATCGGGATGAGGACGCCTTTGAATTCCATGCCCTGCGAGGAAAGGCCCTGTATCTGCAGGGGGATCATGTCCAGGCTGTTCAGGCCCTGCTGGAGGCCAATCGCTTGTACGACAGCGATACCTCCGTTTTGAATGCCCTGGGCGCCGCTCTGGCGAACACGGGCAATATTCCGGAGGCGCGCAATGCCCTGGAAGCTTCACTGAAGTTGAATCCCGGTCAGAAACAGGTGAAAGCCCAGCTGGATCGCCTGAAGGGGAGGAAAAAGTGAACACAGCCACAAAAGACCTGCGATTTTTTCTCTGCATTGCCGTCGTTGCGGCGATCCTGGCGGGGTGTGCCGGGCGTATGCCGGTTCCCGGGACTGAATCGGAAGGAGACCTGTTCTACATGATGGCACGGCACCTCATGACCGGCCAGGAGTCCCGCGTATATAAGAGCCTGACAACTGCCGAGGCCAGGCAACGCTTTATCAGCTACTTCTGGGAGATCCGCGATCCCAACCCCATGACCGAGGAAAATGAGTTTCGCGCGGAAATCCAGGATCGTTTCGAATATATCCAGCGCCATTTCCAGGAGGGACAGCGCCCGGGATGGCGCACGGACCGGGGGTGGATTTATTCCATTCTGGGCCCGCCGGAAGAAGTGGACATGAATGCCCGGATCGACGACAGCAGTCGCAATAAAGGGCGCGCGATTCTCTGGTATTACGGATTCACCGGCTCCACCGGATTGCGGATCCCGGGCGGCGGGTTCCGACTGTTGTTCTGGGACCAGAAGGGATTCGGGGAATACCGGTTACACCAAAATTCAATGCCGTTACGTGTCCTGGACATCATGGAGCAGTTGAAATACAACATGATCGTGAACAACGATCCCGATTCCCAGCTCCCCGAAGCCCTGGAATTTTCCGTGAAATACGACGGGGATTCGAGCCGTGTCTGGATCTCCTTCGGCCCGAAAAATGTTTCGGTAGAGCGTGTGAGTGGAAAGGCGCTCGCTCGCTTTCATGTGGACGTATTGGTTTTTGACGGCAAAGAGAAGATGAACAAGTTCTCGCGTGACTGGGACGCCAGTATTGAGGAAGGCAAACTGCTGGATAAGGATTTCCGCTTTCGTATTCCCCTGGATGTTGCCATCAGTCCGGGTAAAAGATCACTGGATGTGGTGGTGACGGACATGGTATCGGGACGCAAATCACGCCGCCAGGTCAATGTGAGGATATCCGGGAAAAGTGGTGTTGAAGATTGATCACAGGATGAGAAATATAGAGTGAAAGGAATCATAAAAGGAGGTACTCAAATGAAAAAAGGAATCATATTGTCCATAGGCATGCTGATGGTTATGACCCTGTTGCTGCCCGCTCAGGAAGGGCGGGGGGGCGGACGGGTCACGGGCCTGGTACAGGATGAAGCGGGAAACCCCCTGGGAGGCGTCAAGATCCTCATGGAGTCCCTGCAGTACAACTTCCAACTTCAGGGAGAATCCGCGGAAAACGGACGCTGGACCCTGTACGGATTCGGGATTGGGACTTTCCGATTCACCGCGGAAAAAGAGGGCTACCTGCGAGCCGTTTCTCAGACGCAGTTGTCCGGTGCGAATCGCAACCCCGAGCAGATAATCATTCTGAAATCCCTGGATAACGTGAAGGATACAGGGGTGAAGGGGAAAAATTCAAAGGTGAACTTCAAGAATGCCAATGATCTGTACAATGCCGGACGGTACGAGGAATCCCTGGCCATGTTCAAGGCCTTCCTGGAAGCAAACGCGAAGTTCTACAAGGTCAACATCAATATCGGAAACTGCCACTTTAAATTGAAGCAGTATGAAGAAGCCGTGACCGCGTACCAGAAAGTAATTGAGGGTATGAAGACGGAAGGCGTGGAGATGGCGGGAAACGCGATTGCCGCCCAGATGTACGCCGGGATTGGTGAAGCCTACATGGCGCGCAATGATTTCGACCAGGCCAAGACGTTTTTCACCAAGGCCATTGAGATCGATCCCAGTGACCGCGCGTTGCCCTATAACGTGGCTGAGATTCTATTTAACGCGGGGAATGCCACGGAAGCCATTGCGTATTACCAGCAGGCCATCGCCATCAGCCCGAAGTGGGCCAAGGCGTATCGTCAGCTGGGATACGCATGGTTGAACCAGGGGGACCTGGCCCAGGCGGTGACTGCGTTCAAGGCTTACCTGGAAAAGGCGGATCAGGATGACCCGCAGGTTCCCGTGATCAAGGATCTGGTTTCTTCTTTAGAGCAATAATTCGCCTGAAGGCGAAGTATTGCTCTAATCACCCCCGCCCCGCCTTCGCTGAAGCTACGGCTGGGCGGGGCATAGGCCCTATAGGACCTATCATAAAGACCTATAGGACCTATCCGACCTATAGGACCTATCATAGGACCTATAGGACCAATAAGACCTATTATAGGACCTATAAGACCTATAGGTCCTATACCCTCCGGGCCTGAACAGGCCCCGGAGGGATAAAAAAAAAGGGGCGCCCGAAGGCGCCCCTTTATGGGTTGAGGAGTTATCTTCCTCAGAATTCGATCTTGGCACCCAGGCGGAACACGCGCGGGTTGGTGATGGATTCCATCTGCTCGAAGGCGATACCGGGGTTGCTGGAAATGGCATAGACGGACGTCGCTTTGCCAGTGTTGAATGCGTTGAAGATGTCCGCGAACACACGAATTGTGAGAGGCTTGATCTTCAAGGCTTTTTCCACGCGCAGATCGAGGATGGCCACGTCGGGCAGTGTGCGGGAACCGCGGGCTTCCGCGTTAATGGTGACGGCGCCCTGGCTCAGGTCGAGACCCAGGTCGGCAGCACGCACCGAGCGTGTCCAGGCCTGGCCGGAGAGGAAGCGGAAATAACCGCTCATGTTGATGCCCCAGGGGCCCTTGACGAGGCCCTGGACCTTCAACTGGTGGCGCCGTTCAAAGGGGAA
>CAYVBC010000063.1:0-9102 GCA_964449545.1 uncultured Clostridia bacterium
GCGGGTGTTCCCGTGAAGTGGGAGAACATTGAGCGATCCATTGAGATCATTATGGAGGCGGGAGTGAATCATGAATTCCGTACCACAGTGGTCCCCGGGATTGTTTCTCCTGAGGAGATTCCAGCCATTGCCGCCCGGGTTTCCGGGGCCCGACGGTTTGCTGTCCAGCAATTTCGTCCGGACATTACTCTTGATCCCAGTCTGCAGAGGGAACAACCCTTTCCTCTCCCACTGTTGCGGGACGCGGCAGAGCGGATAAAACAATATGTGGCGGAAGTTGAGGTCCTTGGTATTTGATTTTATATCGCTCAGGGCCGTATTGGTTGCATTGAACGCCGGATTCGGCTAGAATTTGACCTGATATTTCGCGCCGCCCCCCCAGGCCGGAAAATCCATTCCACGAGGATACCGATATGCCTGATTTCGTTCGTGTTCGATTCGCGCCATCTCCAACGGGCTACATGCATGTAGGCGGAGCCCGGACCGCGTTGTTCAACTATCTTTTTGCCCGCCATCACGGTGGCACTTTCGTGCTTCGGATCGAAGACACGGACAGAAACCGTTTTCAGGCGGACGCAGAGAAGGAAATTTTTTCCAGCCTGAAGTGGCTTGGCCTGGACTGGGATGAAGGGCCTGATTGCAATGGAAGCTACGGCCCCTATGTCCAATCCCAGCGAGTCGAACTGTATCGAAAATACGCGGAGGAACTCGTTGAAGCGGGGTTCGCGTATCGCTGTTTCTGCTCTCCGGACAGATTGGATCAGATGCGCAAAAGCCAGGATCAGGCAAGAATATCGGGTGGTTATGATCGCAAATGTCGGGCGCTGTCTCAAGTAGAGGTTGAGCGGAATCTGGCGAAGAATTTCCCCCATGTCATTCGCCTGAAAGTACCGGATGATAGAACAGTCGTGTTTACGGACGAGATTCGTGGAGAGATCGCCACGCGCAGTGACCTGCTGGATGATCAGGTCCTGATGAAGTCCGACGCTTACCCCACCTACCACCTGGCCAATGTGGTGGATGACCATTTAATGGGAATCACCCACATTCTGAGGGGTGATGAGTGGATCTCCTCCACGCCACGCCATGTTCTGCTGTATGAAGCGTTTGGGTGGCGCCCGCCGATTTTTGCTCATCTGCCGGTTATTCTGGCTCCCGGAGGCGGGAAGCTTTCTAAACGCCATGGAGCGGCTTCGGTTCTGGATTACCGGAAGGGGGGCGTGCTTCCCGAAGCACTGGTGAATTTTCTGGCACTCCTGGGTTGGGCTCCCGGAAATGACCGTGAGTTGATGAACATTCAGGAGATGGTTTCTGAATTTGAGCTGAAGCGGGTGTCTGCCAAGGCGTCTGTATTTGATGAACAGAAACTTGAATGGGTGAACGGACATTATCTCGCTGAAAAAGATGAAAGCCTGCTGCTGAATCCTGTGTCCGCTCTCTGGCGGGAGTGGGGGTGGATTCAGTCGGAAGCAGATCAGGAGAAAGAATATTTATTGACAGTGATACGCCTTTTGAAGGTGAGGTCCCGTCGTGTTACGGAACTTGCCCAGAAAGCGGAGTACTTTTTTAACGATCCTGTGGATTTTGATGCCAAAGCCGCGCGAAAACATTTCAAACCGGAATCTTCAGGGCGATTGCGTCGCATTCTGGATGGAATTGAGGAATTGAAGGAGTACAATGCGCACACCATTGAGGCCCTGTTTCGTGAATTGGTCGAAACGCTGGGAGTTTCCGGGGGAAAGTTGATCCATCCCACCCGCCTGGCGGTCAGTGGGGTGTCCTCCGGCCCGGGCCTGTTTGAAATACTTGAAACCCTGGGCCGGGATGTCGTGAAAAGAAGGCTGAGCCGAGCATTGGATATGATCCCGGAACCGAATCATAACCCGCCCGATCAGGGCGAAATATCCGGAGAAGGAGATGGGGTATGAGCAACAATGAAAAGATTTCCGGAGGAAACTTCATCCGTGACTTCATTACGGAGGACCAGAGTTCCGGAAAGAATGACGGCCGGGTTCATACTCGATTTCCGCCAGAGCCCAATGGATACCTGCATATCGGACATGCGAAATCCATTTGTCTCAACTTCGGACTTGCCCGGGATTTTCATGGATTGTGTAACCTCAGATTTGATGACACGAATCCCACCAAAGAGGATGAGGAATATGTCGAGTCGATCCAGGAAGATGTTCGCTGGCTTGGATTTGAGTGGGAAGATCGGCTCTTTTTTGCTTCAGATTACTTTTCGCGTCTTTATGAATATGCCCGTGAGCTGATCCGGAAGGGGTTGTCTTACGTAGACAGCCTTTCGGCAGAAGAGATTCGTCAACATCGCGGCACATTGACCGAACCCGGAACCGACAGTCCCTTTCGTACACGCTCCATAGAGGAGAATCTGGATCTGTTCGAGAGAATGCGTAGTGGAGAGTTTCCGGATGGAGCCCATGTGTTGAGGGCGAAGATCGACATGAAGTCTCCCAACCTGAATATGCGCGACCCGACAATGTATCGCATCAAACATGCATCTCATCACCGGACCGGATCTGACTGGTGCATTTATCCAATGTACGACTTTGCTCATAGCCTGTCTGATTCCATCGAAGGGATTACGCACTCCATCTGTACGCTTGAATTTGAAGACCATCGTCCGCTTTATGACTGGTTCCTGGAAAAACTGGAAGTGTTCCGCTCCCGACAGATTGAGTTCGCGCGGCTGAATCTGAGCTATACCGTTATGAGTAAGCGCAAGTTGCAGAACCTGGTTATCTCCGAACTGGTTTCAGGATGGGATGACCCGCGTATGCCCACGATTGCCGGATTACGCCGGCGGGGGTACTCTCCCCAATCCATTCGGGATTTTTCAGAAAGAATCGGAGTGGCGAAGCGGGACAGTATGGTGGATATTGCTCTTCTGGAACATTGTTTGAGAGAAGACATGAACGCCAGGGCACCCAGGGTCATGGCCGTACTCGATCCGGTGAAGGTTGTGATCCTGAACTATCCGGAGGGCAAGGAGGAGATATTGGAGGCGGAAAATAACCCGGAAGACCCATCCGCCGGAACCCGTTTATTGCCGTTTTCCCGTGAAATTTATATTGAAAGGGCTGATTTTAGAGTGGATCCACCCAGGAAATATTTCCGACTTTCTCCGGGAAAGGAAATCCGGTTGAAACACGCATATTATATCCAGTGTGTGGATTATCGCCTTCATGAAGAAACGGGTGAATTATTGGAAATACATTGTACATATGACCCGGACAGTCGTGGGGGATGGACGGATGATGGGCGAAAAGTCAGGGGCACGTCACATTGGGTTTCAGCGCCTCACTCCGTGGCGGCGGAAGTCCGTTTGTTCGAACATCTTTTTGTGGCGCCCGACCCGTTAACCGCAGCTGGAGAAAGTGATTTCAAATCATTGTTGAATCCCGATTCCGTGAAGGTTCTGCATGAATGCCGGGTGGAGCCATCCCTGTCCAATGCCGGTCCGGGAGAATTTTTTCAATTTTTGAGACAGGGATATTTTTGCGTGGATCTGAAAGATTCTCTTCCGGAACACCTGGTATTCAATCGTTCGGTTACGTTGCGTGATACCTGGGCAAAAATCGAAAGGGTTCAGAAGTAGTTTTTTCTCTTCGATACTCAGGGGTACAGGTTGTAGAGCATACGGGGGAAGGGGATGGTCTCCCGGATATGGGGAAGTTTGCATATCCATGCGACGGTTCTTTCGATTCCAAGACCGAATCCGGAATGGGGGACGCTGCCGAAACGGCGCAGGTCCAGGTACCATCGAAAGGCTTCTTCGGAAAGTCCATGAGCCCGGATGCGTTGCTCGAGCAACTCGAGGTCGTGGATGCGCTGGCTGCCTCCGATGATTTCTCCGTAACCCTCAGGCGCAATGAAGTCCACGCAAAGCGCTTTTTCCGGATCCATTGCGTCGGGTTGCATGTAAAAGGCCTTGATTTTGGTGGGATAGTGTGTGATCGCCACCGGTTTGTTAAAGCGGCTGGAGACAATGGTCTCGTCAGTTCCACCCAGATCATCACCATATGGGGTGGAGGATTCTCCAGATTCAGAAAGGATCTTGAAGGCTTCATCATATGTGATTTGCGGGAAGGGAGGCGTGACCGCTTCCAGGGGAGCGGTATCCCGTTCAAGAATTTTCAGTTCTTCCTGGTGAGTTTCAAGCACACGTGTGACTACGAAGACCAGCATATCCTCGCTGAGCTGAATGATGTCTTTCAGTTCCGCGAATGCCCACTCCGGTTCCATCATCCAGAATTCAATTAAATGTCGACGGGTTTTTGATTTTTCAGCACGGAAAGTGGGTCCGAAAGTGTATACTTTTCCCAGTGCCAGCGCGGTAGCCTCCGCATACAATTGTCCACTTTGAGACAGGTAAGCGGATTCTCCGAAATATTGGGTTTCAAAAAGAGTGGTGGTGCCTTCGGCCGCGTTTCCCGTTAGAATCGGCGTATCCGTCAGGATGAAGCCCCGGCTGTCCATGAAATCACGCAGCGATCGGATGATTGTGGCACGAATGCGCAGTATCGCAGACTGGCGGGAAGACCGTAACCACAGGTGACGGTGTTCCATCAGAAATGCGGTGCCATGGCTTTTGCGGGAAATGGGATACTCCTGGGCGATATGGATCGGCTCTATTGAGGAGATCTGGAGTTCATAACCTCCCGGGGCCCGCTTATCTTCTGAAACTGTTCCTCGTATTTTAAGGCTGGATTCCTGGGTAAGCGTGTCAAATATTGCGAACAGAGGGTTTTGCGGATCTTTGGACCAGATGGTGGCCTGAATGCTTCCACTGCCGTCTCGAACCAGAATGAATTTGATTCGACCGCTGTCCCGTTTGTTTTCTACCCACCCGCGGATCTCAACTTCATTTCCTACCTGCCGGCCTATATCGCAGATGTATGTCCATTGATTCATTGCTGAATTATAGGGCCGGGAAGGGATCAAGTCAAGGCGATATGGCCAATGAACACGAGGGTTTTACCATGATTGCTGAAAAACGGTTGGGTTGAATTGTTGAATTTCACGGGAAATGGTTGGGCCATCTCCTGTAATCACAATCACTTCCGCCAGAATCCCTTTGCTTTCCCCGTTTCTGCGATCTCTTGGAAAAGTGTGGATGAATTTGCTGACCTGATTGATGGATACTTGCTGAAAGAGACGAGAGAAATTTTTTGTGGAAATTTTACTGTGATCCGGCTCGACACCGCAGATCTGTTGTAATGATTTCAAGCGCAGATCATTGGTGAAGTTTCCGGAATTGACCTTGAACCTGCCGAAAAGAAAGTTGATCGCATACAGGTATTCTTTACGCTCCAATGGGCGGTATCCCAGTTTTCGACGCTCGCTTCGGGCAAGCGTGAAAAATCGGCTCAAATCACTTACGGAGATTCGGGAGATGGTGTTGCACACCACGGACAACTCGCAGTGATCCTGAATTTCCGATTCAATCTTCAGATTCCCGATTCCCGCAGCCGATGCGTTAAGGAAAATGGAGCCTGACGGGACGCCGAACAGTATTTTTTCCGCAACCAGGGCCGGCAGATGGTTTGGGTCTTTGATGGGCGGAATTGCTTTGAACCAGTATATTCTGGTTGGAGAACCCCTGCCGGTATGGAAGATGATGAATCGTTTTTCCGAATTCACTGCGGGCTGTGCGAATGCAATAGGTTTGTCAGACCGATTGAAATTGTTGAATGTTTTTTCAACCAGACCGAAGGCGAAATATGGTTTTACGTCTCCCTTGATCACCAGGGTGGTATGGGCCAGACGAAAATTCTGCCCAAAAAAGGTGACCACATGCGCCAGACGGGCTCTGTTCAGGGTGTCACGAGTGACAAGCGCAGATCCCAGAGTATGATTTGGAAACAGGTGCCGGTACGCAATGTGGTGAATCAGTCGGACTTCCCACCCTTGAGCTCGTCGGAAACGGCTTCCATAATACCGAATGGAGGAATTAAAACGAGCTTGACTGAAATCCTGGAAAGTAAAAAGCTTCTGAACAAACTGAATAAATGCGTTCAGGCGCTGGGGAAGAAAGGTAACGCGAATTCGGAGGTGGTCTCCGCCATTGATGATGGAGAAATCTCCACCAATTCGTTTCAGTGCGGAAAGAAGAGAGTTATGTCCATCTGTGAGTGCCGGGTTAAAAAGGTTCTCATACGCAATTTGAGAAATGCCGGGATACATCCCTTTGTACGGGGTTAGAATCATCAGTTCGCTGCTGCATAATCCGGAACCTTCCTGGGGGAGAATCTGCAGTGAAAGACCTTTTGTGCTTGTAAAACTGATGGGTTGCGGGTTTTTCTCCTGAACTGTTTGAACGGACTGAGGCATCAGGCTGGTGTGGAGGACCAGCAGGAACAGCGTCCCAAGAATCCAGTAGCTATTTTTTATAGACATTAAGTTGAACTCGATTTGATGGATCCAGGTATTTTTTACTGACTCGACTCAGGTCCATTACCGAAAGTTTCTTTAACTCGTCCAAGAAATCCGCTTCCCAATCCTTCCCCTCTCCTTTCAGCCGAAATTGCTCTGCCAGCCACAGGGCACGTTGCTCAGGGTCCATCATGGACTTGTGGAAATCTATCTCCATCATGGTCTTAACCAATCTAAGATCACCGCTTGTGAGCCTTCCCTTTCGAAGGGCTTCAAATTGACGCTCAATCAGGTAAGTGGCTTTTTCGATAATCAGTCGACTGGTGGAAGATATCTTGAAGACACAGGCGTTGGCTTCATAATGGTTGGAGGATTCTCTGAAAAGTTGAATGTTCAAGTGATTGTTCTGGTTGAGAATTTTGTTCAAAAGAGAGTTTCGGGGATCGGAGAGAAGGGTGACCAGTGCCTGAAAAGCAAGATGGTCCTGACTGATTCGTCCCGGGGCACGGAATCCGTAAAAAACAGAGAAAGAATCTGCCTTGTCAGAACGCCAGGTTTCTTGGATCTCTTTATGGAGAATCGGGGCAGGTCTCAATTTCGCTTCCCTGAGGGGGAAACGGTTTTTAAGGCTTTGAAAATTTTCCCGGATTCGAGCGATTGTTTCCCGAATGCGGATATTTCCGGTGAGGACCAGTATTATGTTTTCCGGGGATTGAAAAACCGGGTAGCGGGAGCGGATTGAGGCGTTATCCAGGTTTTTCAAGGTTTCCAGTGATCCGTAAACCGGGGTTTCATACACAGTGCCCGCAAGGACCTTCGAAAACACCCAGGTAATGGCTCGATATTGGATATTTTCCTTAATCAAATGGTCAATACGACGGATCAGGATTTGCTTCTGGCTGTTGATGGTCTGATTGAAGAAAAGCAATGTGGTCAACCGCTCACGTTCCAACCACAGGGAATTGGCTAGGGTATGATCCGGCACCAGCTGGGAAAAGTATGAATAGTCCATTGCGACACGAGCGCTGGTTTCTCCTCCGTTCTTTCGGATGATCATGAATCTATCGAAATCATCCAGGTTTTCCGTAGCCAGCATCATCAGGTATTGATATAGATAGGAGGTTCCGCGAATAGAGGGAGGGTCATGCCTGGTTCCGTTTTTGTGATAGACAAGCACGCAGACAGCCTGCATTCCGGGAAGAGGAGAAAGAATCACCGTCATTCCATTCTGGAGCTTGTACACATACGGTTTTTCCGCACCGGGGAGAATCTGGGCTAAGAGAATTCCAGCCAGAAACCATAGGGTAATCCGTTTCACTGTTGTATTGTACAGGGAATGCGGAGCGGGGTCAATTTCCACCATCACCTACTTTTTAAGCCGGATTCGGAGTTTTCCTTCCTCTCTGGAAACGCTGACCTGGGCATCGACAATATTGGCGGAGATCATTTTGGATTTGAGTGAGTTGATCAGCTTCTCTCGTGCCGTCTCGGACATGTCTGGGTTCACCATCAGGCTGCGATATGTGTCGATGAAGCGATCGAAAGAGGCTTCCTGGTTGAGACTGATCCCGAATGTATGAATGTGTCCGGCTTTGGTTGAGGGAACCTTTTTGTCCGATATTTCGCCCGGAGGCCTGATGTCCGTCTCTTTGTCATGAAGCTTTTTCAACCAGCGGTTGTTGAAGAGGGTGAATTTAGATGCAGTGTTCTGAACCAGCAGGTTGATGCGTGGAGAACGCTGTTCCTGGCCCAGGATCTTCCGGAGTTCCCGCTCCAGGGTTTCCCGTTCTTTTTCAGGAGGGGTGGGGATTTCGCCCGCAAAAAACTGATTGTATTTAATCTTGAGGTTTTCAATACGAATATCCAGGCTGGAGATCTTTTTCTCCAGTTCCCGGGCCGGATTAACACCAAGCCATTTCGGGGTTTTTTCTTCCATTACATTCTTGGGTAGGGTTAATACCGCCCAACCGTCTCCTCTCCATTCAAAACGCGAAGGACGCCTTCGGCAAGTGCCTGAATTTCATCTTCTCCGGGATAACAATGAACCGGCGCAATAAAAGAGACCCGTTGCGTAATCATCTCGGTGAACAATGCCACATGAGCCATGCCCCCTGTCATAAGGATGGCATCCACGGCGCCCCTGGCCACGGTTGCCAGAGCGCCGATTTCCTTGGCGATCTGGTAGGCCATGGCCTCCACCACGAGAATGGCCTCTTTGTCTTTCTCGTGGTACATTTGCATGACTTTCTGAAAATCCCGGGTATTCAGGTATGAAAAAACGCCGCCCTTCCCGAATACCATCCGAGAGAAATCCTGAAATGATGTCTGGTTTTCAGCCATGTAGCGCGCTACCTGTAATATCGGCAGGCCGCCGGCTCGATCCAGTGAAAAAGCCCCTTCCTGGCTGGGGTCCACCGCATCGATCATGCGGCCATTCCGGTGTATTGAAACAGAAACGCCTGTGCCCAGATGGACAACAATCAGCGAAAGATCCGCGTATTCTTTCTGGACCTCATCCGCATATCTACGAGCGACAGCCTTCATGTTGAGGGCATGGGTCCGCATCTCTCGAACAAACAGGCGATGTCCGGTCATTCTTGCGATGGGGGTGAATTCATCCACAGTAATGGGATCGACAATATAGCAATTGGTTCCCGCCTTCTGGGCAATTGAATACCCGATTTGCGCGGACAGGTGTGATGCATG
>CAYVBC010000064.1:0-4599 GCA_964449545.1 uncultured Clostridia bacterium
TAAATTGAGCGCGGGTGATGGGTTTACTGAGGATATTGAATATGGTCTTCTTTTCGATCTCCTTGTACACCAGGTTGATTCCGGTAAAGATGGCCACCAGCACACTGAAAAAATGAATGGACGCCAGCCCCACGTCTTTCAGCACCTTGACCTGATCTCCCACGCTCAACATGCTTATAAACCGGGAGCTGAAGGAAAACAGGATGCCGAATATCACAAGCAGGTAGAAAATCTTATTGCGAACCGCCTCCCGAAAGGTATTCGTCGCGATGGAGAGGACCTTCATCTGCCGATCTCCTCAAGAAAAATATCCTCCAGCGTCAGCGTGACCGGAGTCACGGACAGCACGTTTCCTTTCAGTTCATGAATCGTGCGAATCATCCGGTTGACCGTCTCCACCTTCTCCGCCCGGGCCAGAAACCGCTTTTTTTTTTGAACCGCGTGCATTCCGGCACGGGAGATATCTTCCGGAGTGATCCCGGAAAAGACCAGTTCGTAGTGTTTGACACTGTGGGACACAAGATCGGAAAGATTCCCTTCACGAACAATAATCCCATTGAATATGATGGCCACACGATCCACCATAAGCTCCATGTCCTGAAGAATATGGGAAGAGAAGAAAATGGTCCGACCGGACTGCTTCAGAGACAACACCAGATCGCGAAGTTCTTTACGACCCACCGGGTCCAGGCCCGAAAACGGCTCGTCCAGGATCAGCACCTGGGGATCATTCACCAATGCCTGTGCCAGCCCGGCACGCTGCATCATCCCCTTTGAACATTTTCTCAGTTTTGTTTCACCCCGCCCCTCCAGGCCAACCAGATGAATGACCTCCTCCACTTTCCGCCGCCGCCGGGCCTTGGGAATCGCGAACAGACGCGCCGTAAAGTCAAGCAGCTCCCGGATGGAAAGGTAATCATAGAAATTGGGTTGTTCGGGAAGAAATCCCAGCCGTTTCCGGCTGGCCAGGCTGTGAGAACTTTCGCCCATCAGGCGGATTTCTCCGCTGTCCGGCCTCAGCAGGCCCAGAAGACATTTGATGGTTGTGGTTTTTCCCGCGCCATTGGGTCCGAGAAACCCGTAAATTTCCCCGGATTCCACGGAGAGGTTGATCCCCTTCAAAACGGGAATCCGCCGGGTCCCGAAACTCGAAGGGTAGGACTTTTCCAGTTCTTGAATCTCTATGACAGCCATATCATTAAACCCGGATCAGCAGGATACGAATCATGAATAGTATTGTAATCAGAATCAGGATAAGATTCAACTGGCGGAAGCGTCCGGACACCAGTTTGATTCCCGTATAAGCGATAAATCCGATGGCCAGTCCGTCGGCGATACTGTACGTCAATGGAATCCCCACCAGTGTGAGGACTGCCGGAATGGACTCCGAAAAATCATCCCATTGAAAATGCACGGTCTCCTTCAACATCATCACCGCCACCACAATGAGAACCGGCGCGGTGATGGGATACAGGAAAAGTCCCTCTCCCGGAGAAATAGCGAATCCACCTCCCACCATGGCCACAAGGGGAGAAAAGAAAATCGCCATAACGAACAATAATCCGGTTACTACGGCCGCAAAACCGGTGCGGCTTCCCTCCTCAACTCCCGCGGCACTTTCGATATAGGCGGAGACGGTGGACGTTCCCATCAGGGCTCCTGACACCGTACCCAGCGCATCCGCCATGAGGGCCCTGGATGCGCGGGGCAGGCGGTTATCCCGCAACAGACCGGCCCGACTGGAAACACCGATCAACGTTCCCACCGTATCAAAGAAATCCATGATGAAAAACACCACCACAATGGGGATCACTTCAAAGGTAAACAGTCCCCGCAACGAAAGCTGAAAAAAAGTCGGAGCCATGGATGGGGGCGCGGCGATCACACCCTTCCATTGGACCACTCCCATCAGAAGCCCGATTCCCGTGGTCGCCAGTATCCCCCATAGAATCGCACCCTTGACCCGCCGGGCCAGAAGCAGTGAGATGACAAACAGACCGATCACGGCCAATTGGGTCGCCGGCAATGAGAAATCACCCAGCTTCAACGCCCCGGACGCATATTCGAATCGCCCGAGCGCGGCGGTAACGGATTCGGTTGTCAGGGGTTTTCCGTGGGCCAGGGGCATCAGCGCGCTGTTGTTCCGGACAATGATTCCGGCATCCACAAGGCCGATGAATCCGATCAGAAGACCGATTCCGGCGGCGATGGCATGTTTCAGGGAAGGTGGAATCGCAGTAATGAATTTCTCCCGAACCCGGAACAACGTCAGGAGTACGAAAAGGACCCCGGAAATGAATACCATTCCCAGGGCCTGCTGCCAGGAGATTCCCAGCATCAGTACAACGGTAAAGGTGAAAAAAAAGTTTTCACCCATTCCCGGTGCCAGGGCGATGGGGTAATTGGCCAGCACGCCCATGAGAATGGACGCCAGGGCGGATGAGATACAGGTCGCCATCATGACGGACCCGAAGTCCATTCCAGCCTGGGCCAGGATGGCGGGCTGCACAAAGATGATATACGACATGGTGAGGAAGGTCACCACCCCTCCCGAGACTTCCCGGGAAAGGGTGGTCCGATTTTCCTCAAATTTGAAAAACCTTGACAGTTTCTCCAGAATCAATCCGCGTCTCCACGAATCCGCGCCTGGGCCGCCGCGAGACGGGCAATGGGCACACGGAAGGGGGAGCAGGAAACATAATTCATTCCGACTTTAAAGCAGAACTCCACTGAGCTGGGCTCTCCGCCATGTTCTCCACAGATGCCCACTTTCAGGTCCGGTTTCTGCGACCGCCCTTTCTCGATTCCCATCTTCACCAGCTGCCCCACGCCCTCCTGGTCCAGTACCTGGAACGGGTCCTGAGCAAGGATCCCCTTCTCCACGTAGTCGGGGAGAAACACGCCGGCATCATCCCGCGAATAGCCGAAGGCCATCTGGGTCAGGTCATTGGTACCGAAAGAGAAGAATTCAGCCGTGCGGGCGATGCGATCCGCAACCAGGCAGGCCCGGGGGATCTCAATCATGGTTCCCACCTTGTAGTCCACCCGTACCTGTTCCTCCGCGAAAATCTCTTCCGCTTTTCCATCGATCAAGGGTTTCAGGAATTCAAACTCCTGGAACGTTCCGGTCAGGGGAATCATGATTTCGGGAAACACCTTGACACCATCACGATGCACGCGTACCGCCGCGCGGATAATGGCTTCAGCCTGCATTTCCGCGATTTCGGGATAGGTGATGGCCAGCCGGCATCCCCGGTGACCGAGCATGGGGTTGAACTCCTTCAGGCTTTCCGTCTTGCGCCTGAGAATATCCACATCCACATCCATAATGGCAGCCAGCTCCAGCAACTCCTCTTCCGTATGGGGGAGGAATTCATGCAGGGGCGGATCCAGCAGGCGAACGGTTACGGGGAATCCGTCCATGGCCTTGAAAATAGCCGCGAAATCTTCTTCCTGCATGGGGCGGATTTTCGCCAGGGCGCGGCGTCTGCCTTCCAGATCCTCGGACAGAATCATCTCCCGAACGGCATCAATACGATCCCCCTCGAAAAACATGTGCTCCGTGCGACACAAGCCGATCCCCTCAGCCCCGAACCGCCGGGCCTGAATGCTGTCTTTGGGCGTATCCGCGTTGGTGCGCACACCCATGGTTCGCTCCTGGTCCACAATCTTCATGAAGGCCTCGAAATCCCCGGAAACCTCCGGCTCGATCAGCGTGAGTCCGGTGGGGATCACTTCACCGGTACTCCCATTCAGGGTAATGATATCCCCCTCGTGAAATACACGCCCGGACATGGAACAACTTCCGTCTCCCTTGATGGAAAGGGCACCGCAACCGGCCACACAGCATTTGCCCATACCCCGGGCCACAACCGCGGCGTGCGAGGTTAATCCACCCGTGGCCGTCAGAATCCCCTGGGCGGCATCCATGCCACCGATATCCTCGGGCGAGGTCTCCTTGCGTACCAGGATCACCTTCTCTCCCTGGGCGGCCATCTCTTCGGCCTTCTCCGCCGTGAAAACGATTTTCCCCACGGCTGCTCCGGGAGAGGCCGGCAGCCCCTTGGCCACGACCTCATAGGTCTCCTTGGGATTGATGTTGGGATGCAGAAGCATATCCAGTTCCTTGGGTGAAACACGCATCACCGCTTCACGGGTCGAGATCAACCCTTCATTCACCATATCCGTAGCGATGCGTATGGCCGCAGGCGCCGTCCGCTTTCCGTTCCGGGTCTGCAGAATAAAGAGGTTGCCTTCCTGAATGGTAAACTCCATGTCCTGCATGTCATGATAGTGCTTTTCCAGCAATTCCTTATACCCGTCCAGCTGGGCGTAAATCTCCGGTTGCTGCTCCTTCAGAGATGCCAGGGGAAGTGGGGTGCGAATGCCTGCCACCACATCCTCTCCCTGGGCGTTCATCAGGTATTCTCCATAAAAAACCCGCTCTCCTGTCGCGGCATCACGGGAGAACGCCACGCCGGTTCCGGATGTTTCCCCCAGGTTGCCATACACCATGGTCTGCACATTCACCGCGGTTCCGAGCAAACCGGAAATTTTGTTGATGGCCCGGTATTTAATGGCCCGGTCGTTGTTCCATGA
>CAYVBC010000064.1:4699-9014 GCA_964449545.1 uncultured Clostridia bacterium
GGAGGGATCGGCAGCCCCAGGCTGCTCATTTCCGCGAGGTTGGCACCCTTCCCGCCCAGAAGTTCTTTCATTTCCTTTTTTCCTTCCGTTTCCTTCTGTGAAAAAAAATAGACAAATTTCGTGGCCATTTATGCCTCCTTTCTAGATAGTTTTTCAATGACTCTCTGCTTAAGCCGAATCAGTTCAATGGGCTTTCGCAGATATGTAATACGACGGGATTCCAGGAAATCCCGGACTTCTCCGTTTCCCGGGTCTGCCGTCACAAGGATCAACCGGTCCGCTATTCCCCGATCATTCATGGCTCTGAATATATCCAACCCGTTGATATCGGGCAGGTAAAGGTCCGCAATCACCAGGTCATACTCCTGTTCCTGCAGCCATCGCAGCGCGCGAATTCCACTGGTGGTGGCATGAACATCCAGGTCCCCCACTTCAGTGAGCATGTCCCCCATCAGCTCGACCATGAAATCTTCGTCATCCAGGATCAGGACCCGGCCACTGATTCGTGAGTCGGGTTCCGGTGTCGGCGCCGGGGCTTCATTCTGATCTCTCAAGGGGAAAACAAAGACAAACTCAGAGAATTTTCCCACATGACTCTCCACCCGCCAACCGGCGTTGTGACGCAAAAGGATCTGTTCGCACAATGTCAGACCCAGTCCATCCGCATCCGTGAACCCGGTCTGGAATGGGGCCCATATGCGTTCAAAATCCGCCTCGGGAATACCAATTCCCGAGTCCCGGATTCTCAACTCACATTCTTTCCCATCCAGGTTCCGCGTGGACACCTCGATTCTCCCTGTACCCGTCTTTTTTTCCGCCACCGCCCGGACCGCGTTTCCCATCACCTGCTTCAGGAGAACCTCGATCTGGCCGGCAATCATGGGAAAATCAAAAAGGGAGTCATCCAGGTCAAAAACGATCTCTGATCCGTTCTTGCGCGCGGACTCCTCGAACCGGGGCTTCAGGCTGAGAATCAACCAATTCAAGTCGGTTGGACGTTTGAACAGGGGCGAGGGAGAGAAATAGGCACGCATGCGATTCAACAAATTGGCCAGCGAGTCCGTGCTCTTTTCTATTTTTCCCAGTCGTTCCACTGTGTACTCATCAGGGGACCTGGATTTCAGCATCTGTGCATATCCCATGATGGGGGTCAATTTATTTTTCAGCTTATGAAAAATTCCGGGCAGAACGTCCCGAAAGGCCACCGCCTGCTGCAGCTGACGGATCACCCGGTCCCGTTCCTCGAGCTTACGTTCCACCAGCAGCAACTCGCGACGCAGCAACGTGTTCTTACTGGATTCCGCGCGACACTTTATTTTCCATCCATTTACCTGCAATGCGCTCCCCAGGCGTGACGCTGCAGTGGAAAGCAACTCAAGATGACAGGAATCCTGGAAATCACCCTCTGCCCAAGTGGCCAGAAGCCAGCCCCGGGTACCGGGCATTCCGGAAAAAGGGAACACCCACACCTTGTCCCGGGATTCATCCAGCCCGTCGGGCAGATTCTTCACGGAGATTGTACTGAAACCAAAAGACCCCACACTCCGATTCAGGATATCCGGAAGAGGAATCGGCGGGCGACCATCCACCCGGAACCAGGATGAACCCGGTTCGGAATGGACGTCCCTCCACGCAATAGCCGGAATCATTCCATTGAGAAATCGACGGGAGAACCGGAAGATGAAATCCACACAGGAATCCAGGGAAAGAGATTGATCCATGAGTTTTGTCAATCTTCTCAACCCACGCATGGAGTACCCACCCGACACCGTCGCAAAATCCTGTCGCAAGGCATGTTCCAGCAATGGGGTGATCCTGCCGGGCCACTCCGGGAAACGGTCTCCCATCAACCAGGTATCCCGAATCAGGGCGCCCGGGGCATCAAGCAACTCCCTGAAAGCCCATAATGGCTTTTCAGAGCCGCGGTACGCGTCGGTCATCACGGCCAACAGGGAAGACCCTTCAGGGTGTTCGGCGCGGACAAGGTGGGCCGCACCGGCCGAAGCGCAATGAATCAGCGCCTGAATCGAATCATCAAGGTTCGGATCCACACCCCAACTCCGCAGAGCCCTGTCTCTCAACGCCGCGCCCGGATCGATTTGATCTTCTTCCGGTTCCGGACAGTCCTTTGCTCCGGAGGATTGAAGGTTTTTCCGGGTTTCCGCCGAATCGTGTCCCAATAACAGCCAATCCCCGACTCCGGACAACATCCCATGCAGGTGGATTTTAATCGGATTTCCGCATTTCAGCGCTTCGGAAATCCCCACAGCCAGAGAAAGTGTGAGCAGCGTGCGCAACAGGAGTGGCTCAAAAACGTCCCCATCGGAACCATCCGGATGATTCCCCTGATACCATCGGGCAAGAGAAAGCCGGCAAGCCAGCGAAAGAACCGTTTCCGTTTCCATCGCGTCAAGAATCGCATCTTCACCGGATGCGGACACCGCCGCGGGACCACACCACCCGGACAGGGCGGCCTCCTGAACCAGGCGAGCCAGTCCACTGTCCCGGGACATGGTGTCCCGACACCAGACCCGACGCTCTTTCTCCGTGCAATCCGCCGCATGCGTGAGAAAAATCAACCAGTCGGGTGGAGAAGGTATGACAATACCTGTGCTGCCTGAAGATGAATGCATTCCCGTTGTCCCCGTACCGCTAAGAAGTATGATTATAACTGAATCTTAAAGGGAATGCAAACGGCTCAGCCATTGATATCACGAGCTGAACGGGCTTTTCTTTCCCCCTATATTGTGCTACCATGAGTCACAGTACGGACGCCCTCCCGGAGAAACAATGAACAACCCGACGGATCGAATTACAATCGATGCGGCTGAACTGGACCGATTCTCCAACCAGGTACTTCAAGCAGCCGGATTAAACCCGGAGTTCTCCCGGACCACCACCAAGGTCCTGTTGGATGCGGATCGTCGCGACATCCCCTCTCATGGTGTCGCCAGACTTCCCCGCTACGTCCGACACTTGAGGGACGGCACAATCCGGGCAGACGCCGTTCCATCGGTCATTCATGAAACGGAGACCTCCATTCTCATTGACGGCAATGGCGGCATGGGACCGCCCATCGCACAAAACGCCATGCATGCCTGCATGGAAAAAAGTGCAAAAAAAATGATGGGTATGGCCACGGTGCGGAACTCCAACCATTTCGGAATCGCCGGACATTACGCGGACATGGCACTGGAAAGAGGAATGATCGGTATCGCGATGACCAATGCCGCCCCCCTGGTGGTGCCCACCTTCGGGTCCCGGGCGACAATCGGGACCAACCCCCTGTCCGTTTCCATTCCCTCCCGCCGCCCGCCCCATTTCCGGTTGGATATGGCCACATCCACGGTTCCCCGGGGGAAGCTGGAAGTGTTCCAGCGCATGAACATGGAAATTCCGCCCACCTGGGCCACGGACCCTCATGGCAATCCCGATTCAGACCCCGGCCGGGTGATGGACAACATGGCGAAACGTCAAGGTGGCGGGCTGCTCCCCCTCGGCGGCGCGGGAGAGCGTGATGGCGGACACAAGGGATTCAACCTGGGCATGCTGGTTGAGATATTCTGCGGAGTCCTGTCGGGAGGCGCGCTGGCAACGGAATTATACTCAGCCTCCGGCCAACCATCGGGTGTCTGCCATTTTTTTGCCGCGTTGAATCCCGCGGCATTCTGCGGACTGGAAACACTTCAATCCGGGATGGAACGTCTCAAGGAGATTCTGTCTCAAACCCCCGGAACCGCGGAAAACAAGCGCATCTGGATCGCCGGTGAAAAAGAAGCGGCGGCATCCGCCCGCAATCTGAAACGGATACCGCTGGATTTCCCGGCACTTGAAAACCTGCGTGCCCTGGCCCTTGAGCTGGAAATTCCGTTTCCGGATACAGACTCATGAATAAACTGGAAGCCACCAATCTGACAAAAATCTATGACCGTGTTCCTGTGGTCAACCAATTGTCTATTTCCATTAACGGGGGAGAAATACTGGGGCTTCTGGGGCCCAATGGCGCCGGAAAAACCACAACATTCCTCATGCTTTCAGGAATTGTGAAACCCGATGCCGGTCATGTCCGGTTAAACGGTGAAGAGATGGGGCCCTTTCCATCTCATATCCGAGCGGAAAAGGGGTTGATTTACCTTCCTCAGCAACACTCCGTGTTTCTGAAAGCCACGGTTTTCCAGAATCTTTTCCAGATTCTGGAGCTCTATCACGAACCCCGGGTGGCCGAAAAAACGGCACTGGAACTTCTTGAGGAATTCGGACTGACATATATTCAGGAATCGAGGGCCTATCAATTGTCCGGTGGAGAAAAACGCCG
>CAYVBC010000065.1:0-4980 GCA_964449545.1 uncultured Clostridia bacterium
TTTTTGACCAGTCCGTTCAGACCATGCTTGCCTTCCGGATCCAGGAAGAGGTCCACCAGGGTCTCCTTTCCCGCCCGCAACAGGGCCGCATAGACATTGACCGTGTCCTGGTACAACACATTGGGGTCCAGCATCCCATGTACCAGCAGGAGCGGTCGCCTCAGATTCCGGGCCAGAGGAATCAAAGAATGGCGCCGCTGTGAGGGACGACTCCGTTCGGACTTGGAAATGGTGGCACCCGTGTACCAGGAGTTGTAGTTTTCCCATTGGGTGGGAGGGGCGGCGGCAATGCCGCAGGCAAAAGTGTCCGGAGAAGTAAACAGGGTATGAAGGGTTTGATATCCGCCGAAACTCCATCCATGCAGGCCGAGTCTTCGGGAATCCACGCCGAACCCGTTCCGCATATGCGCCACCAGATCCTCCAGATCTTCGGTCTGGTGGCGGCCGGGATTATCAAAATTGGCTTCGTTGAATCCACGCCCATAACCGGATTGGCCCCGGGGATCGATGTTAATCGTCACATATCCGTGTTTCGCCGCCATGAGCATCTGAAACATATACGACAGGGTGCTGAAATTATCCTCCTGAACGGTATGGCTGCGTCCCAGCGGGCCACCGTACAAATATACAATACCGGGGCGGAGGTCCGTCGCCTTCCATCCCGGTGGTTTGAACATCATGCCGTGAATGGTATCTCCATGACGATTGGAAAATGTAAAACGCTCCGGAAGGATATAATTCCGTCTGGGCCAGTCCGGGTGGTGACTTTGGGTGACCTGGAATTTCCTTGCGTGAGGCCCCAGGACAAACAATTCGGGCGCCTGCCCCCAGTGGCCGAACACGGAAGCCAGGCTGTTGCCTGAATGTGAAACCGTGGCCGTCCGATGTACGCCACCGCCAACGCCCATCCGGGTCTGGCCGCCCCGCTCCAGATCCACCCGATACACACCCCGCAGGGCCGGGGATTCCTCATCGGAAAGGACATAGGCAAATCGACTGTTCCGGGAAAAGCCCACCACCGGAAAGCTCTCAAACCGGCCGGACAGGAGTTTCTTTTTTTCTCCCGATGGCAGCGCAAACAATTCGGGTTGGCGGAACCCATCCTTGTTGTTCAGAATGGCCACAAGCCCGCTTCCGTCCGGAGTAAACTTCAGATTGTTCAGGTAGCTTCCCTTGTAGCCGATGGTCTCCTTGATGTGAGCCAGTTCCCGGACCGGGTTACGATCCCGGGTCATTCCCAGCCATATTTTCAAGTCTCCCTTCTCTCGCTCCCATGTCATGAACGCATAGTATTCTCCATTCCGGCTCCATTCGATTCGGCTGAACTCATACCAGACATCACCTCCCGGAATGGTGAACACCGGTTCTGATTCCCGTTCATGGCGGAGAGTCGTTACGCGTCGCAGATAAAACCTGTATTCCGGTTCACTGCGCTTATCATCCGGGACTTCCCGGTCCACGACAATGGGTTCCGCAAAGCGTTTTTTGTAACTCATGATCTTGACCTTGCGTTGCTGCGCTTTTTCCGGCTTCTTGGATCCCACCACCAGCACCCAACGACCATCAGGAGATACCATACTGCGATGGAGTTTGAATTTTTTTTCCGGATCGAGACGGTGGTTGAGCTGACGCACAAACCCGGAGGTAAAGTCCATTCTGAACAAGGCTTTCCCGGAACGGAAAAAACATCCATCTCCATCAAGATCATAATCAATCAGCGATTCCTTGGCATCGCTCCAGGTAAGGCGATGAATTCGATTGGATGCGACCCGGTAACGGAACAGGTCTCCCCGATATTCAAAAATCAGTTCATCCTCTTTGGGCGCCCAGTGATAACATGTCACTCCGGGATACAGGTCTTTGTCTTTAACACGCTCTTTTTCTCGTTTTTTACGGAGTTTATCCCGCAATTCCCACAACTCCAATGCCTCTTTTTCCTTTTTCTTCTCCCCCTGGTCCTCAGTGGAATTTGTGTCTTTTTCTGAATCCTCTTTTTTCTCTTTTTCCAGCCGTTCCTTTTCCAGCTCCTCGCGCAGAACCTTCAGCGCTTCCTTTTCAAAACGCCCAAGGTCCACATTTTCCCCAAGCAGATAATCCCTTTGCGCCAGCCACATTTCCTGAAGACGTTTCTCATCCCGGCGCTTTTTCAACGCTTTTTCCAGAAACTTTTCCCCATCCTCAGGGGGATCAAATTCCTTCATACGTTCCGGGGATGTGACACGGATTCGCTTGTTTGTCTTTCGATCAAACAGGTAGAGATCCCGACCGAATTCATTGTATGGGTTCCAGCGAAACGCGATGTATCGATCGGATTCGGAATAATGAATCTGGTCCGCGTTCTTCCCGAAGTACGAGCGAACCAGATAGTACTCTTCCAGAGTAAGATCGGGCAGGGTGGATTTCATCTCTCCGGCCGCAAGAACCGGAGCCGTGATGTAAAAAAGCATGGAAGCCAAAATCAGAAGGATGGTTTTCATGGGTCACTCCAATATAAACGTTTGGAATAATGATACGTACTCCCATCGAAATGGTTCTCCCCGGCAAGAGAGTACTTGACAAACTCCACCTGAATTTCTATCGTTGGTGCAGCAGGGAAACGGAAAAAATGGGAAAGCGGAAGCAAGTTCAGGAGATGCGGAGATGACGGCCCATTCCCCTGAACCCCAACTTCCGGGAATTGAACGCAACCATTCAGGTTACGAAGATCTTTTAAATTCCCATCTTGAATTCATTGAATCTCAATGTAAAAGAGCCATTCAGCATATGGCCATGAGGAGTGGTCGCTTCAGTGACATTCAATTGGAGAATGACTCGCTGGAGTTATTCAACCAGGCCATAGATTTGATCCGTCAGGACGATTTCGCTTTTATTCGCCGTTTTGATCATCGATCCAGATTGACCACCTACCTGACCGCCATGATCTCCCGAAAAGCCGTGGACCTGGTGCGACGGAAGCGGGGCCGTTCCCGGGCCCGTGAAAGGGCGCAGGCCCATGGGCGTTTGGGGATGCAGTTATTTCAGAAGATTTTTGCCCGGGGTATGGGCGTTCCGGCCGCGATCCAAGAACTGCTGAGTGAAACGAACCCATCTCTTCTCCCGGACCAGGTTCGCGATGTGGCCACCCATATCATCGGGAAAGATGGAATACCCGCTCCAATTGTGATTCGGTTGCCGCAGGCAGAGGAAGACAAAATTGCTGCGGGCCACTCACCGGAGTGGACGGCCCTGGAGGCGGATCGCCGAAAGCGTATTCTTGATGCGATTCAGCAGCTCGATTTCCAACTGACCGGAAGGGAACGCCTGCTGCTGAAACTGCGCTTTCCCGTTGAGCCGGAAGCCGGAACACGACCCGCCGGGGAAATAGCCATCACCCTGGGAATCAGCCGCAAAGCAGTGTACCGACGATTGGATCGCCTGCTGGAAAAATGCCGCGGGATCATTACCGACTCTGGCATGAATGCCGCGGACCTTGAGCCGCCGCATACGGGGAATCCGCTTCCCCTGTCCGACCCAAAACAGGGAAGTCAGTACCATGAATGAATTTCAGAAACCCCCTAAAGACTGGGAGCGCGATGCGCTCCTGCGCCATTTATCCACCCGGCTGCATCACCAAAAGAACCCCATGCCCTGCCCGGACGATTCCCGGCTGGCCGCATTGGCTGAGGGAAAGATCCATGGCCGGGAACGCATGGAACTGGAGGACCATCTGGCCGCCTGCGATATGTGCCGCGAAAGCTTCACTCTGCTGCGTCACCTCATGCCACCGGTTCCGGAACGAATGCGTATCTTCCGACCCCTCGCACTGGCCGCATCCCTGGTACTGGTGGTCATGATGGTATATGTAACCTCCACCTCCCATACGCCTCGAAGGGAATCATTCGTTCCATCGTCTTCACCCGTCTCTCTGGACGAGAAAATCACCCCACCTTCAACGGTTGAGCCCGATCTCAGGCCCGCACCACCTCAGCACAAGGCGGCCCCCACCACCAGGGAAAGTCAGAAATACAAGGCAAATCCTCCCGCCGCTTTCGGAGCTGCCGAGCGCGACAAGAAATCCCGGCCTCCGGGCAAAAGAATGCAGGCCCCACCGGTGGAGGAAAAATCCAGCAAGGAAATGGAATCCTCCGAGGTTTCGGAAGATACCGGGGCGTTGATGACCATGGAAAAATCACCCGCGCCGGCAACGAAAAGAGTTCGCTCCGAACCGGCCAGGGCCGACACTCTTCAAACGCGCAAGGGCGGAACGACAACTGTCTCCGGAATCTTTCCCGAGCCTCCACCAGCAGGAACCCCACCGGGCAGCGTTCAATTCACCCTTCTCCTGTCTGAAAAAGGGGAAATCACCGAATTGATCTTTGATCCGGAAACGTCTCTTCTGGTACCCCCATTGCGCCGGGCATTACGCCAATGGAGCCCAGGTTCGACTCACAGATCCGGACACCTTCGCTTTGTGGCAATCTGGAATGGAAGTGTATGGAATATTCAGCCATCGTCCATTTCAGGAGGAAAACGGCCGGGTACTTCTGGGACCTGATCACCGGAACCCTTCGGTTGGCGACGCTTCAGTGTCTCCAGCTCACCGGTCAGATCCGCAATCTGACGACGATACCCTGTCAGAATCTTTCGTTCCTTCAGCGCAGGCGAAACCATAAACAGAATCGCGATAGCCGCACCCATGGCCAGACTGATTACCAGCAACAACGCCAACGGCACGGTAATGGAAAATCCAATGATATTCAGTTTTGTCGGGGCCGTGTTGTTCAAGGTAAACAGTACAATCAACACCACCACCAGTAACCCAAGAATCAATCTCTTTATCATACGTCCTCCACGTCAATTCATCTGCGGTTCACGCCCCCGGGATTGGCCGGGGCCACTTCTCCGCAACGCCCGGGCCACTCGCCGAACATGGTCCGTGGACAGGATATCCGCCCCATTTCGATACAGGTCGCGATACACATTGTCTCCACGCAGCCGGGC
>CAYVBC010000065.1:5080-8977 GCA_964449545.1 uncultured Clostridia bacterium
GCTTCCCCCAGGGTGGGTACCGGATAGGGTGTCAACCGTCCCGCCGGGTCCCGCAGGCGCAAGCGCCTCACCTGGTCAAAAGTCATGGTCTCAATCCGGCCGGATCCACTGGTGGTTCTGTCCAGTTCCCGGTCATGCAATAGGACAAGAACGCCATCATTCGTGCTCCGTACGTCACACTCAATCAGGCAGGGCGCGTAGGTAAGGGAATTTTCAAAAGTAACCAGGGCATTTTCCGGAAATCCGGGCATGGGACCTCCACGATGAGCGCTGATGAGTTGCGCACTCCCACCCGTGCCATTCAGATACCGATGCAGGGCCGCTGCATTTGAAAACGTCACATATTGAGATGAAACATGGGAATCGGCTCCCCCACAGGAACAACAGAGGAAAATCAGCAGAAAGGACCACAACACGCTACGGCTGAACCGGAATCGTTGCTCTCTATTCATGTGTCTCCAAAGTCAGAGTATCAGAAGCGATTCCGAATATCAATCCGCGTGAACACAGCTATCCGTGGTTGACATCCCGGTGCCGTTATGTTAATTAAATACATAGAAGTGTAGAGGAATTAATCGCGGTATCTGCCGGTTTTGACCGGCGTTCCCGCCATATATACACAGAAAAGCAATCATGAAAGGAGGCGAAAATGAAGGTAAAACCTTTGGATGACCGCGTGCTCGTAAAGCCCGTTGAAGAGGAACAGAAGAGTGGTTCCATCATCATTCCGGATACGGCCAAGGAAAAGCCCATTATCGGTGAAGTTGTGGCCGTAGGTACTGACGAAGAGATTCAGAAACTCATCAAAGTCGGCGACCGGGTAATCTTCGGCAAATACGCCGGTGAGGAAGTAAAGATTGAAGGTGTAAAGCACCTGCTTATCTCACGTTCCGACGTTCTGGGAACGGTCGAGTAACACCGCCATTCCGTAGCTGAAGGCTACGGACGCGCGGATGGGAACAGCCATTCCATCAGGGCTCATTACCCTGATGGCTGGGACCTGGAACTGGGGAGTCGGGTCCCGCACTTCGTCGTTGACGAACCACTTCAAACATCAGAACAGCGGCAGCTACAGAAACGTTCAATGATTCCACTGACTTTGAGATGGGGATTCGTACCATCTGATCCACCTGGCGCATCACCGCGGGAGAGATTCCATGCGCTTCGCTTCCCAGCACCAGAACCACCGGACCATTCCCCTGGATTTCCGTATATTCGCTTCTAGCCGCCATATCCGCACCAAAGACCCAATATCCCGCCTTTTTGAGAATTTTCAGATCCTCAGTCAGGCTGCGGGAGATCACCATGCGGGTCACCAGCAAACCACCGGCCGAAGCCGTCATGACACTTTCGTTCAGGGGCGCGGAGCGACGACGTGGCAGAATCACGGCATCCACTTCCGCGGCCGCCGCGGATCGCAGTATGGCGCCCATATTTCCCGTATCCGTCACTCCGTCCAACACCAGGAAAAACTGTCCGGGAGCTTTCTCCAAAGCGGTTTCCAGAGAGTATGTCCGCACTTCGGCGATTTCAGCAAAAACACCCTGATTCGAACTTCCCGCCTTTCTTTCCAGCGCTTCACGAGGAACAAACCGATACAACACCCCATACTGTCTGCAGAGAGCCTTCAACTCCTGCACCCGGGGGTCCCTGTGGCTGCGGCTGATCCACACTTTCTGAATCGGCTCCTCAGCCCTCAGGGCTTCGATCAACGCATTCATGGACGAAATGATCATTACGCCTCCACGGCAGCCATTATACTCTCCGTCCCTGTCCACGTAAAGAAGGAATCCCCGGCTTGCCCTCCTCCCCATCTCCATGCTACACTGCATTCGACGTTCACGCAAAATCCCCGTTCCATAGGACCCATACACAAATGATGGAATTGTACAGCCTGGGCAGCAGCTCCAGAGGAAACGCCTTTGTCATCCGAACCGGCCCGCAGATATGGCTGGTTGACGCCGGGCTCAGCGCCACAGCAATCGGGAGGGCGCTCCAGGAAAAAGGGACCAGTCCCTCCCAATTGGCGGGGATCTGGATCACCCATGAACATGGAGACCATATCCGCGGACTGGATCTTCTCATGCGCCGGACAAAAGTCGCTGCCTATATCACCGCGCCCTGTCTGGCGGCCTCAAAACTCACGCTTCCCGAGGGCAGAATCCGGCTCATTTATCCAGGCATGGAAATCAGAATCGGCTCCACACGGGTTCGTGTCGGGGCCAAAGCCCACGATGCAGTGGATCCCTGTTTTTTTACTTTTTCCTACAGAGGGAAAACAGCCAGTGTGATTACAGACCTTGGACATGGCGGCACCGAGGTGAAGACAGCCATCCGGGAATCCAACGCATTGATTCTGGAATCCAACCACGATGAGATGATGTTGAAAAAAGGCCCATATCCTGCGTTCCTCAAGCGACGCATCGCCGGAAACCAGGGACATCTCTCCAACCATCAGGCCGCATCCCTGCTGATTCAAAATGCGGGGCCAGGGCTAGAGCACATTCTTCTCGCACATGTTTCCGAACAAAACAACACCCCCCGGAAGGCCCTGTCCACCATGGCTGAAGTCCTTCTCCTCTGGAAACACTCCAGGGAGCCTCTTTTGACAGTGGCTCCCGCCAGCGGATGCTCAAAGACAATCCGCCTCACCACGGAAATGGATCCGGAACAGGTTTCCACCAGGGATCTCTTCTCCACGCACCAGTCCTGACGGACCGGTGCGCCACCTGAAAAAAACCCTGTTTCCGCGAACGGGGGGGTTCCGGCATTCGGAGGGTGGGCGCCGGGTCTGCGGGTTTTCCGCCTCAGCGTGATTCCAGGTATCGTTTCAGCCCATCTCGCCAGTGAGGCATCCGGTTCAGATTCTGCTCCTTGAGAACCGCATTCTCAAGAACCGAGTATTTCGGGCGCCGGACTTTAATGGCGAATTCGCCGGGTTCCGCACGATTCAATCGCACATTGCTGCCAGCAAGGGCAAAAATCTCCCGGGCAAAGTCATACCAGCTGCAATCCCCTTCAGCAGTCACATGATAAAGGCCCGATGCCGCTTCACCGGAAATCATCTCCGCGACCTGAACCGCGATGTCCTCGGTGAATGTGGGAGTGAGAAATTCGTCATCAACAACACGAACCTCTTCACGCTCGGATGCCAGCCGAAGCATGGTTTCCACGAAATTACTGCCTTTGGCGCGACAGGGATGGGTGCCATAAATCCCCGAAACCCTCAGGATGCAATGCCTGGACCATATGGCGGACACATGGTGTTCCCCGGCCAGTTTCGTGTTTGCATATACATTCAGCGGAGAGGGGCGATCCGATTCGAGGTAGGGTTTCCCCTTGAGTCCATCAAACACGTAATCCGTACTGATGTGGTACAGGACGGTGCCGGTATCCCTGCAGGTTTCCGCCAGGTAGGAAGGTCCCAGGGCGTTAACCCGGTACGCCTGGACCGGATCTTCCTCACACTTCTCCACGTTGTGCATGGCCGCGGTGTTTACCACCATGTCCGGCGCGTGGCTGCGGATGGCCGATTGTACGCTGACCCGATCCGCCATTTCAATATCCCCATGATTCAGCGGAATGATTTCATGGCCGCCGCGATTCAACTCACTGGAGATATCACTGCCCAGCTGTCCATTGGCTCCAATTACAGCAATCTTCATCTATCCTCCCTGGATGGAGTTTCTCTCAGGATGCAGTGGATCCCACAGCTATTTTTTTGAACACCTGGATGTTGTAGTAATTGGGATTGGTGAAATCCTTGAAGTGCTCCAGGTTCTCCACGAGGTCCCGGATGATCGATTCCACTCCATGTTGAGGGTGGAAGCTGAGAATTTTCTTGGCCTTTTCAATACTGACCTTGTAGTTGCGATAATCCTGGATATGTTTAATATT
>CAYVBC010000066.1:0-4379 GCA_964449545.1 uncultured Clostridia bacterium
ATCCATCAGCAGGAACCGCTCTCCCCTGGGGTTGGCGAATATTTCGCGTCCGCTCAGCATCACCCGGTACCCGTCACAACCGCATACCAGAAAAAAATCTCCGGCCCTGCAGTCCGTAAAATATCTTTTCAGAAACAGTCTCATGGAGATCCCGCTCACATCCGCCAGGCGATCCGCGCGGATTCCCAGTCCATGACCGATTCGGAACCATCCACTTCTCTCCAGTCTGGGAAACCCATGCATCAAGCCTTCCCGGGAGTGTCCCGGAACCAGGCAGAGGACCTTGTGGGATCTGCAGGCAAAGTGTTTGCGAACCGGGGGCAGGCGCTGGCGTGAAAATTCGGCTTCCACCAGCGTCATCCGTACCACATCATCCAGGTAACGCGCCGTATCCATCTCCCCGGGGCATATCAAACGCAGTCCGGACAATTCATCACCCAACCGGTTCCGTTTATAATTCTCAGCACCGCGTTCCGGAACCAGAGGTTCCCGTTTCCAGGCCAAGGTAACGGGCAGGGTATCATCCACGAGCACCAGCTCCCCATAGGTGAAGAGCCTTGATTCTCCGTCCCGGTTTGAAAAGAGTACCATCAGATCCAACGGGCGGTCATCGGGTTCGTCCGCCGGTGGTTTCGGGTCCACACCCGCCAGAACATGAATCACCGGAACCCCGGTATGGATATAGGCACCCAGGATCTCTCCGGCCGGAGACACTTCCCGGGTGCGAATCCGTACCGGTGCAAGAAGTCTCAGGCTGCGCGTGGTCACCCGCCAGGGCTTTTCCACCCGTCCGCCCACTTCCAGGGAGATCCCCCGCGGAGGGTCGTGCCGCAGGGCGCGTGGGGTCGCGCCTGAAAAGGCATCGATATATTTCCCGTAGGTAAACAGGTCCCAGGTGATAAAGGCCAGCACAGCGAATCCAACCGCGCCCACTGCCCAGATCCATGGGGTTCTTCTCCCGTTGCGGTTTTGCCGGACCGGTTCCCTCCCGGGAATGGAAGAACGGGATTTCAAGAGCGATCCTCTACGATTGTGTCCTCAGTATCCGCTCGGTTTCGGACCCCCCACTGAACGGATTTCTTCTCTTTTCCCCCACCACGTTCCACATACAATTCCAGCCGGTTTCCCAGAGGCACTTTCCAGCACCATGGAGATGAAAACTCCACGGGTCCGGACAGAACCGACGGGAAATGTTTGGCCAGGTGGATAAAATCCACGCATTTATCCGCATCTGGGCCGGAAATGCCCGGTTTCAACCCGTCCCTTGTAATCAGAAGAAGGCGCCCATCCGCGCACTTCAGCGCTGGAACATACCCATCTTTCCTGTCCTTTTGGCGAAACGCCACGCACGAAACAATACGTTCTTTATTCTGGATCGGCTTACTCTCTTCACGCCCGACTGTTTTTTCCACCGCTTCCAGGATCAGGTTTTCCGTCAATCCATAGCGGAGGAATATCCTGGACGCTTCTTCAGAAAGGCGCTCATTCAAACTGATCAATTGGTCACCCAATTTTTTCAACTTATCCACAAGTTTCCTTTTCCCGTCAAAATACTGCATCTTTTCGGAATTTTCCTGCCAGAATTTGTCCCGCAGGAAGGTTCGTGTCTCCACAGCCTTTCGTAAAGGTGTGGATTCCCATCCAAGGCGTGCCGCCAATCGATCCACCGATGGCGCCGGCGATCCATCCCAGGCTTTGAAGAAACCGGAAAACTCCCCCTCTCCGTCACCGGGAAGAGGTTCCAGCAGAAGGGCAAGATTGACCAATGACCGTTCCAGTTCCACCGCGGCATGCGCGGCTCGCCCGTAGTTTTCATAAACCTGACGGGAAAGGTCACCATCCTCTTTCTTACACAACGCAGATCTCCAGGAACTCCGGGCGATTGCCGCCCTCTTTCTGGAGATAATATAGCATAGGCGAACCGCTTTTTAAACAAGGATACAGCGCCCCTTTCCCGACAGTCTAACTGAAACCGCCAATGTTCATCGGGTTTTCAGGCTGGTTTCCACACTTGGATCTGGAATGGTTGGGGAGGAGGGAGTTTGATCCGGAAGCCCGCTTTGCCTGCGAGCCACTGGGGAGGGGCGGCCTGTTCCCGCCCCTCCCGCGGCCGGAAGGTTCAGTTCCTATATTTCAAAGCGATGGGAAAACTTCACCATGAAGATGTTGTCCCCTTTCGCCATGAACATATCCGACAAGTCACGCCCCATACTGAGGTCTCCGGGATTCGCGTCATCCCTGCGACGCTGGGTCCAGACCAGGAAAACCGCTGACCCGGGCCGGTATTCCCATCGAAACACCATGGTTCCGCGCAGGGACTTGAAGTTGAAATCAGGGTTATCAAAGGAAAAGCCCGCGGCAGGACCCACACCATCCGGATCCACCGCATACACGCCATCGCCATTCAGGGTCACACTTCCTGAGTCCATCAGGTTTGAATAATCCATGGTTCCCGGCCTCTCCAGTTGCTTGAACACAGAATAGCCGCCCACCGAAATATAGGGTTGGAGGTACAACTGCAGGCTCATCTTTGGAGTGAAAGACCAGTTGACACGAAACTCCGCTGAAATGGTGCGCTGATCCAGGCCCGCAAAAACATACCGGTTCCCATATGTGGCGCTCATCAGCGGATCCTCAAATGCGCCAACCCACTGGACCGGATTTCTCCACCTTCTAAATCCTGTGCCCACACTGACCATCAGATTGGGACGCAATTTCCAGGAAAGGCTATTTCCGAAACTCCAGCTTTTCGCACCCAGCGAATCTTCGGAAATCGATGAATCCACTCCGAAAACAAAGCGTTTCCCGGTATTGGTCCTCAATCCGATGGACGCGCTGAAACCGGGCGCTTCCCGGGTAAGGGGACCACCGCGGGTTCTGCGATCATCCATGCATTCAGGAGTTACAAAAATACTGGTATTTAAAGACCAGTAGTTTTTTAATTGTCCGGAAGCAGTGAAATAATACCCGCTCCCGATCTGGTCACCACCAAAATTGTAACTGCGCCACGTGGCCACAAAGGCGGCCCAGTTACGAAACACGGCTCCTTCGGTGAAATTCCGATATCCCAGAACGAAATGGCTGTTGATCAGATCCGCACGCCACTGGAATCCCATTTCCGTTGTGTCGAATCCCGGTGATATCGCACCCAGAGATGCGTTGACAAACCAGTTTCCCTTCTGTTTATTTAAAAGTAGCCGGCCTGCCCAGCCCCGCATATTTGTGGATTCTGGATCGAAATTCATGTACCGGGCATCCGGGCGCTGGAAATAGTGCAGGTAGGACTGCTGCCGCTCCGCCATTGCCACGGCGTTTCCATTAATAACCGTACCTCCCAGCCATCCGGAAATTACCCAGACCTTATTGCGGTCAAGAAAAGTCCATCCATCCATTCCGAATCCCACGGAATTCCGGTTGAACTGGCTTTTCATGGCCTCGCTCAGGGGATTTCGTGCCACGGAAGAAAGGATGAATCCCACCCCCTGCCGCCCCTCGTTCAATTCCCGCTGGATTCTGGCGACTCCGTACCAGGCAAAGGGTTCGACTTCCTGGCCGGACACTTCCTCACCCGCACTCACCCGTGCATACTCCCGCTGGGTCAGGGCACTGACCACACCCAGGTTCCAATTCCCCATCACCTTTCCCGTCATTTTGGCAGCCCCCAGAATGGTGGTGCCGTCCGGCGCGCTGACATAATCCGCGGAATCGAAAGTTCCACGTGGCTCGCCACCGATCCTGCGACTGTAGAAGAAAGATGGACTCCCCCAGTTGAAACCCCAGTGGTTGGTTGCCCCTCCATATCCGAAACGAAACAGGTTGCACCCTTCAACGAAAAAAGGCCTTCGCTCCTGCAGATAGATTTCGTTGGCGCCCAGGTTCAATACGGCCGGATCCACTTCCACCTGCCCGAAATCGGGATTAACGGTTACATTCAACATCATATCGTTTTTGATGCGCATACGCATATCCATCCCGGCACTCCCTCCCAGGGAGTGTCCCTCCTGAAATGGATTCCCCTCATCAGTCTGGCTGAAATTTGCGCTTCCCACCGAATAGGGAGTTATTGCAAATCTCTTCCCCGAATTAATTCCGCGCAGCCCGACCAGGTGCGCGAATCTTGACACATACCCGCTCTCATTCTTGGGCACATAGGCAAAACAGCAGGTTTCATTTCTGCGGTTGATGACCCGTCTGAAGTTCACTCCCCAGGTATGACTGTCACCGGGTTTGAATCGAAGCTGACTGTAGGGGATCCGGATCTCAACAGTCCACCCCGTCTCATCAATCCGCGCGGCCGTGGTCCAGATGCCATCCCATGTGGAATCCCGCCACTCATCGTTGTACAACGTCCAGTCCACCACGGAACCGGCTGGATTGAC
>CAYVBC010000066.1:4479-8975 GCA_964449545.1 uncultured Clostridia bacterium
CCGCCTCCGCGGTTGTAATAATCCTGGTGATAGTCCTCGGCATTCCAGAACTGCCCGGCTTGAGAGAGCCTGGTGGCCACATTCAATCCACTCTTCTCCAGCACCCGCATCAGGCGCGTAGCCGTTTTTTTCTGTTCCTCGCTGGTAAAATAAATTTCCGATCGGTACTGCTTTCCCACATCCGGACCCTGACGGTTCACCTGGGTGGGGTCATGCAGTTCAAAAAATAATTTAACCAATTCTTCATACGATACCTTGCGAGGGTCAAAACGAACTTCCACGGCTTCCGCATGACCGGATTGCGTGGTACAGACTTCATTGTAGGTGGGATTGCTACTATTTCCGCCCGTATAACCCACCGTGGTTTCCAGTACTCCCCGGACTCTCTGGAAGTGATACTCCACTCCCCAGAAACATCCGGCCGCGAATACGGCCCGCTCCACCTGCTCCACGGGAACGAAATCCATGGAGATGGAATTGACGCAATGGCGGGTGTTCCGGGGCGTAAAACCCTCTCCTTCAAACACGTGCCCCAGGTGGCCACCGCAGGCGTTACAGACAATCTCCGTTCTCATCCCATCCGGGTCCGGTTTCCGCTTCAGCGCATCGGGGATCGCCCGATCAAAACTGGGCCAGCCGCAATGAGAGTCAAACTTATCCTCGGAACGGAACAGGGGTTTATCACAATTCCGGCATGTATAAAAACCCTCTTTGGAGTGGTTAACGAAACGCCCCGTCCAGGGGGCTTCCGTCTCTCCCTGCAGAATCACCGTTTTCTCCATGGGGTTCAGTTCATTTGTTTTCATGTCCATTTTTTTCTCCTCCCGCGGACGATCCAGCGCGGTGGTAAGCAGGGGCACAAGCAGCAGGAACGCGAGTACGGAAATAAAACCCGGCCTCACCAGGAAGGAATATCGATTCAGGATACGCTTCATTGTTTTCTCCTTTCACCACACCCACATTATGTCATCTTTTTGGTTACTTTTCAACCTGCGACACTGGGGAACTTCCGACCCCGCTGTTTCGTATATCAGGGATGAGGGAGGAATCATGCGAACATTTCTGATCTGGCTGTTGTTGCTTTTCTTCTGTTGGCCTGTGGCTTTGCTGGCCCTGGTACTCTACCCCATCGTCTGGCTCATCCTGCTCCCCTTCCGCCTTCTGGGCGTTGCGGTGGACGGAGCCTTCCAACTGTTGCGTGCCATCATCTCGCTGCCGGCTCGAATCCTCGGCATGCGCTGATCCGCACTTGCAAATCGATTTTCTCCGGAGTACCATTGGGCTGGACAGGAGGAAACGGATGAGATTGAATGCGCCACGAAAAGGTCTCTGGATTTTTTCAACCATTCTCGCAATCGCCGCGGTTCTGGCATATTTTGTGGACCCGGCGGTCCTGGGCTTCAACACCGCTTTCTGGGTCATGGGCGCGTCATGGCTGATTCTCTTTCTGGCCTCGTACTTCAAGGGATATTAATCTCTTTTCCCCATGAGCTGAATCCGGTTTAATGCCGGCAAGGGAGGCAGGTATGCAGACAATGCAGGAGATCCGCCTGGAAGTGGGAGAGTCCACCTATCTGAAGAAGGGATTGCTCACCCAGGTGCGGGTGGTATACGCCGGGATGATCAGTCTTACCCATTTTTCCCTTGTGGTTCATGTCGTTGCATCGGGAAACAACGCGCACGCGTACAACCTGTACTGGCCCAAAACGACTCACAACCTGCGCCTTCTGGAGCGTGATGTGAACGTGGTGGATGTGTCACCCGAGGCCATCCGCCTGCTGATTAGCTGAACCATACCACTGATTCATGATCTTTCCCATCAGTCATGAAAACCAGGAAGTCAACCGCCTCCCCTGGGTTACCTTTGCCATCATCCTGATCTGCGTCACGGCCCATATTTTCATATCCCGATCCATGTCCGTCATCCATGTGCGGGGTCGGGAGGCCGCCACTCAAATGATGAGGTACCTGGCGGAACACCCCTACCTGGAGCTGAGTCCGGAATTCGTTGATGCGCTTGAAATCTCCGACTCCGACCTGGAAAAACTCCGGGAGATGCTTCCCGACGTGCCGCCGCCGGAGGATCCACGGGTCCAGGATGAAGAGCAGCAGCGTATGGATGAACTGATCGGAAAGATACTCTCACTGCGCGAATCCGTTCCCTATCGGCGCTGGGGTCTGAGTCCGAACAAAATCTCCTTCCCCGGCCTGATCACCCATATCTTTATTCACGGGGGTTGGCTTCACCTGATGGGAAACCTGTTATTCCTGTATCTGACCGGACCCTTTGTGGAAGATCTCTGGGGACGATGGATTTACCTGATCTTCTACCTGCTGATCGGCATCCTTTCTGGTCTCATGTTCTGCGCCCATTATCCACATATATCCGGGCCACTGATCGGCGCGTCCGGCGCGATCGCGGGAGTCATGGGCGCATTCCTCCTGCACTTCTGGAAAACCCGCATCCGCTTTGCCTACTTCTTCGCCTTCTTTCTGACCGGCACGTTTAAAGCTCCGGCCTGGTTGATGCTGCCTCTCTGGATGGCAATGGAATTACTCAATGCCGGAACCATGGATCAGATTACCGGAGGAAATGGGGGCGGCACCGCTCACTGGGCGCATGTTTGGGGGTTTGTCTTCGGTTTTCTCTTCGCATTGATTCTCAAATGGAGCCGCTTCGTGGAGCGACGGATTCAACCCACTCTTGAGGCGGCGACGCGGCTGTCGGATACGGGGCTTGAATGGTATGAGGAGGGATTGAATCTCATTGACAAGGGCAAATGGAAAGAGGCGCAACACTCTCTGGTCAAGGCATCGCGAGCCCACCCCGGGGATCCGGATATCATCGACACATTGCAGATGGTTACCCGACATACCGGTGATCCTTCACCCTATATCGAGCGGGCCTCCGGCCTGATCGAAGCGAGGCTGCGTACCGCCGAAAGGAGTTCGACAGTCGGTCTTTTCTTCCACCTCTGTGATGAATATTCCCTCGCCCGCCTTCCCCACCGAACCGCGGCGCTTATGGTTCCAGAACTGCTTGAATCGGGAAACATGAAGGATGCAAAAGCCATTCTCGAGCATCTCCTGGAACAATGCGGTCCGGATACCCCGGTGGGGATTCTCCTGCCCCTGGTGGAAGGTGCCCGTCAAATCGGGGGTTCCATCCGGGAACGCGCGATCGATCTGGTCCGCAACCGACCCGATATTCCTCAATCCCTCCGGGTACAATTACCCCGGGGAGATGGTGAAACGCCCCATGTGACTCAGCCGTCCCCGCGCGCGCGTGATCTTCGGGTCACTCCCGCTGTTCCATTGCGTCTGGGAGAAGAGCGGATTCTCCTGCGCCTGGCCAACGGAAAGGAGGGGAATATTGACCTGCATCAGATCCGAGCCGTCGGGGTGTCCGCGATTCCGGGAGAGCAACGCCCGGTCATTTTCCTGATCGACCTCTTTATGGATGATCCGGAACCGGACCTTGGCCAACTTCGTCTTCTGCGTCTCGCGTCCAATCACTTCAACCCGGGAAACCTCGTCCGCGGCCATGTTTCCCCCGCGTCGGCATTCACCGCTCTTGTGCATTCCCTCCTGGAGAGAGCCCAGGCCGCTCCATGGCCGGACGCGCACATTCTCAATATCCGCTCCATTCCGCGATACCCGGACCAGGAAGCCTTGAACCGATTCCTGATGAACGGGACTTGATGGCACACAGGAGGCCCCATGAACCGATTGCCCCATATTCTTGTCTCGATCCTGGCCCTTGCCGCCTTCGGATTCGCCGCCGGAGAACCGGACGATGCGGAGGGACTGACGTTAAAGACCATATTTTCAGAACGCGCCTTTTCCCCCCGAATTTTCGGTCCGGCACGCTGGCTTGATGAGGGAGACAAATACACGACACTGGAGCCCTCCCCTTCTTTTCCCGAGCACCGGGATATTGTCGAATACATCACGGCTTCCGGAAAAAGAAATATCCGGGTTCCGGCCGCGAAGCTGATTCCACCGGGCAAAAAGGAACCCCTGGAGATCGCCGACTACCGGTGGTCGAAAGACCAGAGATTTCTGCTGATTTTTTCCAATACCCGGCGGGTCTGGCGCGCGAACACCCGCGGAGATTACTGGGTTCTCCATATGAAGAACTGGCGGATGAAAAAACTGGGGGGCGATGCGCCCCCCTCCAGCTTGATGTTCGCCCACTTCTCCCCCGGGGGCAATCGGGTGGCCTATGTGCGTGAAAACAACCTGTACGTTGAAAGTATCAACTCTGAACAGCAGATCCAGCTGACCCGGGACGGATCGAAAACCACCATCAATGGAACCGGGGACTGGGTGTACGAAGAAGAATTCGGCCTGCGGGACGGATTCCGCTGGAGTCCGGATGGATCGGCGATCGCTTTCTGGCAATTTGATTCTTCTGATGTTCCCCTCTTTACCCTTGTTGACAACACCTCCGCTCTCTATCCCCGCCTCACCCGATTCCCCTACCCGAAGGCTGG
>CAYVBC010000067.1:0-8736 GCA_964449545.1 uncultured Clostridia bacterium
TGGGTGTATCCGTCCGGGCGATGAAGCATGCGGAAAAAAAGACTTCCCAGGCAACCCATGGCGTGATGGTGGTCCATATCAACAGGGACTCTCCCGCTTCCGCCGCGGGTCTGAAAGAGAGTGACGTGATCCAGGAACTCGGTGATGTGGAGATCTTCACTCCGGAGGACCTGGTCAAAGCGGTTCGTTCAATGAAAGTCGGTGAAAAGGTGTCAATCGGTATCAAACGGAAGGGGAAAAGCGTGTCCCTTCATGCGGTTCTGGGCAAGTCCCCGCAAAAAGGTTTGAGTCTTCCGAAAAAATTCGCCCTGTTCAACCATGAACCGGAACCCTGGATCGGCACCACGCTCCATGACATGAATCCGGAACTTGCGGCGTATTTCGGGGTCGGAAAAGAGACTGGTGTACTGGTGCTGTCTGTCATCAATGAAAGCCCCGCCGCAAAGGGAGGCATTCAAAGCGGCGATGTGATCCATGAAGTGGATGATGAACGGGTACGCAAAGCCACACAGATCCGATCCATCATCCGGGAGCTGAAGCCCGGGACAACGATCGACCTCAAGGTCACCCGCCACCGGAAAAAAACGAAGCTCAAGGTGACAGTGGGCAAGAGATCTCCTTCCAAGGAATGGCGTATCTTCAAAAACCAGTGGGAAAAAGAAGATCCGGAAAGAAAACTCGACATCCTTGTGACACCAGACGGAGTGGACGCCCTGCACTCGAAAATGCCTGTTCTTCGTTCTTCTCCTCCCATGCGATGGATTGAGAAGCATCGTTGGGGAAAAGAAATCATTTTCATCTGATCGGATGAACGGGACAGAAAGGTCGCCGATACAATTGTCGGCGGCCTTTTTTTTTGTCCACACTCCGGGACAATGAGATCATTAAAACCGGGGCCTGCCGGAAGGATTCAGCTAAGTCTGAGTTTCCTCATACCATGATGGACTTGTGTTTCTCAAATCATTCCAATAGGGGAGATTTGATTCCCCCGAGGGGAAGCAGTACAATCCAGGAATGAGGTCCACCCGGCCGGAGAAATCAGCCACATGCCTGATCGAACTCCTGGAAACCCAAAGCCCCTTTACCCGTCTTCCTCCCGGAATCCACGGCCAGGCTCATGCATATCGCGTCCTCCTTTTTACGCAATGCCTATGCAACATGTTTCCCGTCAATTCACGGAACCGGCCCGATTCAAATCTGCTGATACTGGCCGCGCTTCTTCACGATTGCGGGAGACTGAACGATGGGCGCGATCCGCTTCATGCGGACCGATCCGCGCTACTGGCCCTGGAATTCTGTGACACCCATGGTATTGAGTGTAATCGGAGTCTCCTGGCCGATACCATCCGCTTTCACTGTAAATCCGGGCGCTTTCACTGGACCGATCCCCCCATGGAAGCGAAGATTCTGGCAGACGCGGACAGGCTGGACCGGTTCCGGTTTCATTCCCAGTACAAGCCACTGGATGAATCCATGCTGCTCCTGCCTCAGAGTCATTTTCTGATTCCCCTTGCCGCCGGCGTGAACGGCCACCCCTCAGCCCTGTAGAACCTGAGGAAATCGGGAGCACACCTGGGCTCCATTGCATCTCGTTCCCGATTCCACATATAATATCATTTGGGAGGTCCCATGAAATTCAATGTCGCATTCCTTTTAATCGCTTTTCTACTGATCTCCTGCGGAACAGCCACAAATTCCCACAGGGAATTGGATCAAACCCCGGGGATTTCTCCCCTGGATGCGGATATTCTTCGATGTGAAGATGAGCGCAATCCCCACGCATTGCTCCAAATGGCCGCTTCACTGAATTTTGACCGGGTCCGTCTGGCCTCACGACTTGCAATTGCATCCGGGCGGATCCCTTCATTTAAAACCTGGCGCCTTCTGGCTCTGCAATTCGGAAAGGAGACGGAAGTCGCGGAATCACTTGCCGTGGCAGCCCGTTTCCCGGACAATAAGTTCCCCACTTCGGAAGTCGTACAGACACTACTGACGCTGCCCCCTTCGGCGGCGATTGTTGAGACCCTGATCTACCTGGATACACCCGATGCATTCCAGGTGGCACGATCCATCAAACCATACCAGAACGTGGTGGCACGCAATCTATGGCGTTCCAAATCACAGATCAACAAAGAGATCCTGAGCGAATACTATAAACGATTCCCTGTGGAAACCGTCTATTCCATTGGACGTACCGAAACCCGGGGAATCCTGAAGACAGACGATCTGAAGCGATTGCCCTGGCACCAGCGAATGGCCGGATGCCCGGTAGCGGATTATCCGGACGCCTTACTTGGAGATCCGGCATGGCCGGTACGGGTCATCGCCGCACGCAGCATGACCGAATCCGGAGCACTCTTCCCTCTACTGAAAGACCCCAATCCGCTTGTCCGCCAGACAGCGCTGGAAAAAATACTGAAGCTGGATGCGGAATGGGTCCCACCGGATCTGTACGCCTTGACGCCTCGCGAAGCGGAGCTGGTTGCCGCCTCTCCATCCACAGATATGGAGGTGGTTCGGAGACTGTTTCAGAGAGGCGGTATTTTCGCGGAAGTGACCGCGCCATTTATGCCCGGGGGCTCCCTTCCCGCGCTTGATAAAGCCAGGGTCAGTGATCGGGCGCGCATTCGTTTTCTTCATAAAGCCATGGGGGAGGAAAGGGCCATAGAGGAGGCGCTCAGGATATTCCGGAATTCTGATTCAGCGTACGCGCTGGAGTACCTTCTGCGCAGGAAAAAAGGCGTTGACGGTAAAGCGATTGCGGAAGAGGCCCGAAGAAGGGGCAAGTTCACCTCTGTATTGGTGGACCTGGGCCTTGGAGTTCCTCCCGGGATCCGGCGCCCTGCTTCATTTTACATCCAGGCGCTGAAGGACCTGGGCAAATACCGGGGATTTACAATTTTCACGGATCGGGGAAACCTCGAATGCGTATTCTTCCCCCGCAGCGCGCCGTTGACATGTGCCAACTTTATTCAGCTGACGAGGGACGGCTACTTCAACAACCTCCGAATCCACCGTGTCGTGCCCGCTTTCGTCACCCAGGACGGGGATCCCTCGGGGACCGGTTCCGGTGGCCCCGGACACACCATTCGTTGTGAGTACAACCGTCTGAAGTACGACCGGGCCGGAAGGGTGGGGATGGCATTGTCCGGAAAAGACACCGGAGGCAGTCAATACTTCATTACTCACGCGCCCGCACCGCACCTGAATCACCGCTATACCATATTCGCCCAGGTGGAGAGTGGTTTGGACGCACTGGCCGGGATTTCACAATACGATCGCATCCTGCGGATTACCCTGCGATAACGATGCTCCACGCTGGGGAAACGGGTTTCTCGCCATGAGAAAGTTCCCGCTCAAAAGATCCGGTAAAATTCTTCTCACTGTTTTTCTACTGGTAATAGCCCTGGGTGCCATTCTCCGCCTGGAGGGCCCCGCCTGGGTGGAAAGCATCCTGAAGCGTCAGCTGCAGAGCCCATCCGGCGGCATCGATATCCATTGGGATTCCATTGAAATCCTCCCTTTTTCACCCGGGATTCGTCTGGGAAATCTGAAGATCGAAAAGAGATTCCCAAATCCTCCCAATGCCGGAACACCTCCGCTTCGCTTCCGTCTCACAGCGCTCTCTCTTGAACTGCGAGGGATCAGCCTCACATCGCTGCTGACGAAGAGTGTCGTGCGAATCCGCGATGTTTCCCTGAAGAACTGGGCATTTTCCGTCCGGGGAAACGCAATGGGGAACGGACTTCCATCAGAAAAAAAGGGTTCCACATTTCCCCTCCGGATCGAAAGAGTAGGGCTTCTTTCCGGGCACCTGCAATGGAATGCCGAAACAGCAAAACCCGGGGGGAATTCTCCCCGGATCAACGCCGAGGTTCCCCGACTCGAATTCTCTTTTCCGGAAAACCCTCCCCGCGACATGGAGGATTGGATGGCGCATCTCCTTCAAGGCGCCATCGGTCCAATCCAGTTGGAAGTCAAAGGAATGAATTCAGATATCCGGGTCTCCCGCGCCTCCGTGGATCTCCAAAGGGAAGAGATCCTGGTTGAAAACGTCACCCTGACGCCTCGATTTCCGAAATACCAATTCGCGCTAAACAGGGGATATCAGACGGATCGCATCCAGGTTGCCATCCCGGTGATTCGGATAAAAATGAACCGATCCCCCTCAGGTGAATCCGGCAACCGGGATCCACTGTTCCGAAAAATTCTGATTCAAAGCCCCGGGCTGGACATCTTCCGGGACCGGAGGCTTCCCAGGAAACAGGGGGCCCGCCGCCGCAAACCGTTCCCGTACCAGGTACTGCGCCGCATCCCACTGAATCTTTCCATTCCCGAGATCCATATACGGGACGGGGTTGTCTCCTACTCCGAACACATTTCCGGCAGTCCCATGCCGGGCGAACTGAAATTCTCCAGGGTATCCGCGGACATATCCAACCTGACATTCGGCATATTGGAATCCCGCACCCTTCAGGATACCCGATGCGGCATACATTGTCTGCTCCAGGAATCCATCCCCACGGAGTTGATGTTTTCCATGGATCCGGCAACTCCCCGATTCAGCTTTTCCGGAAAAGTCGCGAATATTGACTTGAAAACCCTCAACCCCCTTCTGATCCCTCTCTCTTTTCTGCGAATTGACCGGGGACAGATGGAAGGTTTGAAATTCCGATTCCAGGGAGACCACCGTCACATTCGAGGTACCACACAGGTCCGCTACCACGACCTGAAGGTCAGCCTGTTGAAGCGCAGGACGCCGTCTGACCGCCGGGGACTGGCCACATTTCTGATGAACCGTCTCCTGCTCCCGCGCAACCCTTCCGAAAAAAGTGCACTGCGCATAGCCCATGTCCGGTTGGGTCGAGCCCCCGGACGTTCATTCTTTAACTGGCTCTGGCGGGCGGTTCTGGACGGGATGAAACGCAGTGTCGGGATCTGAGTTGTTCTCCGCTTCTCCCGATGTGTCCGCCCCTTCGGGAAAGAGAGGAGAAAACCCATTTAATGCGCGCCGGACCCATTGCAAAATCACATTATGGGCCGGAAACATTCGCATGTTTTTTTCGTAATAACGCTACCAGGAGCACCCATGAGAAACAACCTGTATTCTTCAGTTCCGCCTGAAACTCATTTCCCTTCCACGGGATTCGCCGCTGATGATCCTGAACCGGACTACTCCGATACACATCGCGATGACATACCGGAACGATTCAAATGGCGGATCAGCGATATCTATCCCTCCATCCAGGCGTGGGAATCGGATTTCACCAAACTTCGGAGCAACTCGGAATTGCTGCGGAAGTTACGCGCTGGATGGACGGATTCGGCCGGTGGGATGCTGACCCTCCTGGACTATGTGAACGACCAGAAGAAAAGAGGCATGAAGCTCTACTTATTTGCATCTCATTCCAGCCACATGGACCTGGAAAATTCCGATTTCCGCCAGATGAGCGGAGAAATTCAGAATTTCCTGGTTGAATTCCAATCCAGTATCTCTTTTGTGGATGCGGATATTCTTGCGCTCGGTGAGCTGAAATTCCAGGACTATCTCAGGGAGGAACCCGGACTTGAGCCCTATTCTTTTCACATCCGCAATGTCCTGCGCATGCGGGACCATATCCTGAGCGCCGAAGAATCAAGGATTGTGTCGATGACCGGACTGTTCGCGGGAAATTTTGAAGACGCGGCCGGGCTCCTCAATAATATTGATATCCCCGCACCGGAAATCTCCCTTGAAAACGGGGAGACCGTCACAATCAACCATTCCCGTTACCTTCGTCTGCGCGCATCGGCCAACATGGCGGATCGCCGTCATGTCATGCGGACATACTGGAATAACCACCGGAAATTTGAAAACACATTGAGCACGATCCTGGATGGCGGTATCAAGCACAACCTGTTTCAGGCCCGGGTGCACGGGTATACCGATTGCCTGGAAAGCCGCCTGTTTCCCGAAGCCATTGACCGCGAAGTATACCATTCACTGATCCGTGGTGTACGGGCCAATCTGGCCCCCCTGCATCGCTACCTGAAACTCAGAGCACGGATCCTGAAAATCGATGCCCTTCAATACGAGGACATATACGCCACCGCCGTACCCAAAGTGGAAAAACAATACACCTTTGAACAGGCCCGGAGCCATGTGATCCGATCTGTTATTCCATTGGGACCCGAATATGTGTCCGACCTGGAAAAAGCATTCACCCGGGGATGGATCGATATATATCCCAACAAGGGGAAACAATCCGGAGCCTATTCCAGCGGCGTATACGGCATCCATCCCTATGTGAAGTTGAATCATGACGGTACCTACGCGTCCATGTCCACCCTGGCCCATGAACTCGGGCATGCCATGCATTCTCACTATTCGAACAGATCCCAGCATTATGCCAAGGCGGACTATTCCATTTTCCTGGCTGAAATCGCCTCCACATTCAATGAAAACCTGCTGGTTCATCACATGCTGGAGCATGAAGCGGATCCCGGCGTCAGAATCTCAATCCTGGATGGATACCTGGAACGGATCCGGGCCACCATCTTTCGACAGGCCCTGTTCGCGGAATTTGAGCTGGCCCTGCACCAACGCGTAGAGGCTGGGGACTCACTGACGCCATCCTGGTTGAATCGCACATATCTGGACCTTACCCGAACCTACTACGGGCATGATCTGGGTGTGGTTGAAGTCAAGGAGTTCATTCGCGGAGAGTGGGGGAGTATTCCCCATTTTTTTTACAATTTTTATGTGTTTCAATACAGTACCGGGCTGATCGCCGCCATGGCCCTATCCAAGTTGCTGCTCTCGCAGGGAGCCCCGGTTCGTGACAGCTATCTGAGAATGCTTCACGCCGGCGGCAGTGGATATCCCCTGGAGATCCTGAAGGACGCCGGGGTGGACATGACCTCGGATTCCCCCATGGAGAAGGCCATTGAGGAATTCAGCTCCCTGGTGGATACGGTTGAATCCCTCGCCATTTCAAAGGGATTGATCTGATGGGAAAAACGCTGAGCCCGCAGGTCAGAGGCATTCTGTTCGCATTGCTGACATTCTTATGTTTCGGAATGACCAATTTCCTGCTGGGGTACATATCTGAAAAAGCCTCAGACCCGCGGAAAGCCAACCTCATCGCGCCCATCCTGGTCTGGTTGGGAATGGGCCTGCTGGCAGTGATATTTCTATCCATCCTGCGAATTTCCGGGCGCAGACCGGGGGGATTCACCTCCCGCAGAGACACCCTGTTGGCCGTCCTCGCCGGCATGGTTCTGGCCCTTTCCATGATCAGTCTGAAAATCGGATTCATGATGGATCCATCCGCGAAGGGCCCCATCACGGCGATCGCTTCCTCCAGCGCGGTCATTGTGGCACTGATGGCCCGGCTACTCCTGAAGGAGTCCTTATCCTCCCTTCAATGGGCCGGTATTCTGATCACACTTGGCGGAATCTCAATCATGGCACTTTCATCCGGCGGGAGTGATCATGCGCTCCGTGGGATCTTTTTCGGAGCGATCACCCTCCTGGGATTCGGTTTTACCAACACCATCCTCAAGGTAATCGGTACCCATGGGATGAATTCCATCACCGCCGCTTTGGTGATCTGGCTGACTGCCGGAATATGTGGCCTGGCCGGACTTGGACTGCTCCAGTCACTCCACTTCAGCATCACAGATCTGAATCCGGCGCCCCTGCGGATCATATCCATTGCGGCGGGGTTTTTCCTGGGCGTGGGAATGTGGAGTCTGAAGCGGGGAGTCACCGTGGGAAGGGCCGGGCCCGTTGTGGCCGTGGCGGGAGCCAATGCGTTGCTGGTGGTGTTCCTGGATTACCTGTTCTTCGGAAACCTGGTCAACGTTCTGAAACTCGCGGGAATGGCTACCGCCATCGGAGGCATCATGATTCTGGCGTTGTTTGCCAACCGGATCAGGGAATGATATTGAGAACCCGCCCTTTTACGTAAATCACCTTGCGGAACGGGCCTTCACCGATGTGTCGACTGATGAAATCTTTCGACATTGCCATTTCCAGGACACTCTCTCTGGATGCTTCGGAAGGGATCAGAATGCTTCCACGAAATTTCCCTTTAACCTGAACACCGATCTCCACTTCATCGTCTTCCAGGAAGCGGGGATCATGGGCGGGCCAGGGGGAATCAAAAACCATCCCGGGAAATCCCAGGTATTCCCACAATTCGCAGGCAAAGTGAGGCGCGAAAGGAGAGAGTAGTACCAGCAGGTGGGTGACCGTCTCATGGGTAATCCCCTCTTTCATGTTTGAGACGGCATTGACGAATTCCATGAATGCGGATACAGCGGTATTGAATTTAAAATTCTCTACACGTTCCGTTATATTGAAAATGAGATGGTGGCGAAGTTTTTTTACTTCAACACTTTCCTCGCTGGAAAAAGAGTTGTTGTCCTTCCAGCCGGTTACCATCTCCCACGTTTTCTTGAGAAAGCGGTACACACCCACAATACCGCGGTCCGACCATTCACTGTCCTGCTCCGGAGGGCCGATGAAAAGTTCATAAATCCGCAACGTGTCCGTCCCGTAGGATTCAATGATCTCATCCGGGCTGACCGCATTTCCCTTGGATTTCGACATCTTTTCAACCTTTCCGGTTTTTTCACTCTTTCGAGTGACCATGCCGATACAAAACAGCTTTTTATAGGGTTCCTCCCATTTCACCGCTTTGATGTCATACAGAAATTTCTGATAAAAACGGGCATACAGCAGGTGAAGGA
>CAYVBC010000068.1:0-8666 GCA_964449545.1 uncultured Clostridia bacterium
CCATTCGTGAAGGCGGACGTACGATCGGCGCCGGTTCCGTGACCGACATTATTGAATAACCATGGCGAAAAGCGATAAACGGATAACGGTTCACCTCAAGTGTTCCGAGTGCAACCGAAAAAATTATTCCACCACAAAGAACAAGCAGAACACTACGGACAAGCTGAAACTGAGCAAGTATTGCCCATTTGACCGGAAGCATACGGAACATAAAGAGGTTAAGTAGATATGCTAGGTCAGTAGCTCAATTGGTAGAGCATCGGTCTCCAAAACCGAGGGCTGGGGGTTCGAGTCCCTCCTGACCTGCTTTAATTTTGTATCATGGCCAAAAAAGAGAATATACTTAAGCGAATCAGGCTGTACCTTACCGAGGTAAGGGGTGAACTGAAAAAGGTGACATGGCCCAACCGCAATGACCTGTATAAGACAACTATTGCGGTTGTGGTGTCGTCCCTTGTCTTCGGGATATACCTGTTTCTTGTAGACTGGGTTTTTTCCGAAATCATTCAGAAGGTCGTTGGAGCCTTTCAGTAAGGCGATCAGACCATGGAAAAAGAGTGGTACATCATTCACGTGTTCTCCGGGTCCGAGGACTTTGTTGTCAAGGCTTTGCGTGAAAAAATCCGCAAGTTTGACATGAGTGACCAGGTTGAGGATATCGTGATTCCAACGGAAAACGTTGTCGAGATCAAGGATGGGAAGAAAGTGGTCAGCGAAAAGCGATCTTTCCCCGGATATATCCTGGTCAAGATGGCGATGAATGACAAGAACTGGTATTTTATCCGCAATACGCCCAAAGTGACGGGATTTGTCGGCGCGGGGAAAAAACCGAAACCTCTGTCGGAAAAGGAAGTTTCCACGATCCTTAACCACATTGAAACCACTCAGGCCACACCCAAACCCAAATACCATTTTGACGTCGGTGACGCCGTCAAGATCATTGATGGTCCCTTCCTGAATTTCAACGGAGTTGTGGATGCCGTGCAGGAAGATAAGAGCCTGTTGAAGGTTACAGTGACCATATTCGGCCGGCCAACGCCGGTGGATCTAAACTTCCTCCAAGTAGAGAAGATATAGGATAGGAGTAATTCCATGGCGAGTCCAACAAAGAAAGCAAAAAAAATAGTAACAAGCTTCAAGCTGCAATTGCCCGCCGGTAAGGCGACACCGGCTCCGCCGGTTGGCCCGGCGCTCAGTCAGCACGGTTTGAATATCATGGAGTTTGTGAATCAGTTCAACAAAGCCACCGCCAAGATGGAAGATGGGATGATTATCCCCGCATTAGTGATGGTTCACCCGGACAAGACCTTCACCCTTCAGCTGAAAACCCCTCCCGCGTCCTACCTTCTTAAGAAGGCGGCTGGAGTTCTGAAGGGTTCCGGCGAACCCAACAAGAACCGGGTGGGCCAGGTAACAACCCGGCAACTGGAAGAGATTGCAAAAATCAAGATGGAAGACCTGAATACTGATGACTTGGCCCAGGCCCTGAGAATCATCAAAGGGTCGGCCCGAAGCATGGGACTGGAGGTCAAGAATGGCTAAGCATGGCAAAACGTACCGCAGTGCCAAAGAAAAAATAGAAGAACGCGACTATGGCATTGAAGAGGCCGTAGCGTTGCTCAGCGAAATGAAGCGGGAAGGTTTCGTTGAATCCATGGATGTCTCCATTCGCCTGGGCGTGGATCCCAAGTACCCGGAACAGAATGTTCGGGGAACAGTGGTCCTGCCGCATGGTACCGGACGGGATGTCCGGGTGCTGGTAATTGCCGGTGGAGAAAAAATCAAGGAAGCGGAAGAAGCCGGCGCCGACCATGCGGGCGGCGAAGAGATGGTGGAGAAGATCCGTACGGAAAACTGGTTTGAGTTTGACACCCTGGTGACCACCCCGGACATGATGCGTCATGTCGGGAAACTGGGAAAATTGCTTGGCCCCAAGGGGCTGATGCCCAGTCCTAAAGCCGGAACCGTAACCTTCAACCTGAAGGAGACGGTGGAAGAGATTAAAAAGGGTCGGGTTGAATTCAAGGTGGACAAGACGGGGATCATCAACACCAGTGTGGGAAAAGTGAGTTTTGACAATGGGCAGATTGTTGAGAACCTGAGGAGTTTCATGGCTGCGGTTCTCAAGGCGCGTCCGGCCTCTTTGAAGGGGAAGTACGTGAAATCCATTCATCTCTCTTCAACCATGAGCCCGGCGGTAAGATTGTCTGTTCAGGATTTTGAACGCTGACCGGCGAAAGCCGCGGAAATAGGAGGATGTCGTGACGAGTCCGAAGTCGATAGAAAGAAATCAGAAACGGATTGATGAACTGGCTGAAATTTTTGCCAGAAAAGGTGTGTACCTCTTTGATTACCGGGGATTAACCGTCCCGGAAATGCAGGATTTGCGTGGAAAGATCAAGGGGCTGAACGCCGGACTCAAGGTGTTCAAGAACCGCATGGCCATCAAGTACTTTGAGAGTCGCCAGGAGGAATCGGAACATGGGCGAGACCTGTTTCGTGGCCCGCTGGCTGTGGCTTACGCGGATGATAATTTTGTGGAAGTGGCCAAGGTAATGGTGGAATTTGAGAAGGAGAGCAAGAAAATCCAACTCCAATCCGCTTTTGTCGAATCCAAGTTGATGGATCGAGACAGTGTTCTGGCGCTTGCCAAACTCCCCGGGCGCGATCAGTTAATGGCTCAACTGGCCATGTCCATTGTCCATCCTCTGAAAAAGATGGGCTTGTCTCTGTCTGCGCCACTCACTAATATGTTGGTTCTACTTAAAAACCTGAAAGATAAAAAAGCTAAGGAAGGAGAAGTATAATGGCTGAAATCAAGAAGGAAGATTTCTTCAAGCATCTGGATAACCTGACGGTACTCGAACTGGCTGACTACATCAAGGAGTTCGAAGAACGGTACGGAATCAAAGCCGAAATGGCCGCAATGCCTGTTGCCGGAATGGCAGCTCCCGCTGCAGCCGCTGATGGCGGTGAAGCTGAAGAACAGACCGAATTTGACGTGATTCTCAAGAGCGTTGGCGCTAAGAAGATCAATGTCATCAAGGCAGTGCGTGAAGTCACGGATCTGGGGCTGAAAGAAGCCAAAGAGGTCGTGGACAAGGCTCCGGGTGAAGTGAAGAAGGGCGTGTCAAAGGAAGAAGCGGAAGAGATCAAAAAGAAGTTTGAAGAGGTTGGAGCTGAAATCGAGATCAAGTAAATGATGGTTTCACCCAACGGATGCGCATCCCAGAAATGAAAGGGTTGGTATGCAAAAAAAAAACAACTATATTCACCGTATAAATCTATCTAAACTTGTTGCGCCGATCGACATTCCCGATCTGCTGGAAATCCAGAAGAAATCTTTCCGGACTTTCCTTCAGATTGATGAACTGCCGGAGAAACGGAAGAATATCGGAATCCAGGCGGCATTTAAGTCAATTTTTCCGATTTTTGACTTCAAGGAAACCGCGATTCTGGACTTCGTGTCCTACTCTCTCGGGGACTGGTCGTGCAAGTGCGGCGAGTTGAAAGGAATCGAGAATTCCAAACCTGTGTGTACGCGTTGCGGTACGCTTGTGAACGCGAACACCGCCACCGGAAAAGATTCGGTCTGTCCTGAATGTGTCAGCCGTGGAACCGTGCAGAACAAGATCTGCGAAAAATGCGGAGACAGGGTCAGGCTGAAGATCAAGTATACTCCGGAGGAGTGCCTTGATAAGGGATTTGATTACTCCATCTCCCTGAAAGTGAAGCTCCGCCTTGCCTTGTACGATGAAGACAAAAAAGGCGAGAAGCAGATCAAGGATGTCAAGGAACAGGAGATCTTCTTCGGTGAACTCCCCTTCATCACGGAACGGGGTACCTTTATCATCAACGGGACCGAGCGAATCGTTGTTTCACAGCTCCAGAGATCTCCCGGCGTGTACTTTCTGCATGGAAAATCACGGGGAGAGTACACGGCCAAGATCATCCCGGCACGGGGTGCATGGATTGAGTTTGAAGAGAAGCAGAATCTGCTCCAGGTAAGACTGGACAAGAAGACCAAGCGCATTAATGTCACCACTTTCCTCAAAGCGATGGGTCTCTCAGATGATGTGGAAATCCTGAAAAAGTTCTATTCCTTAATCCCCGCACGGGTTGAAAACGGTATTTTCTACCTGAAGCGTTGTCGCCAGCTTAAAGACACCAAGGTCACGGCTCCGGTTCTGAATGCGAAAGGTGAAGAGATCCTGCCCATGGGTGCCAAACTCATGATCAAGAATCTCAAGGAACTGGAAAAGCACGAAGTGGAATTCGTCCCGGTGGACATGGAGTTGCTGGACGATCCGTATTCCGCCAGTGATCTGGATCAGATTCTGCGGGTCAATGAACCCATAGAGGAAGGCCAGGTGCGCAAATTGCGCGCGAAAAATACCGAGTTCAACGTGTTTTTTCCCAATTCAGACGAAGAACTCTATGGCCCCATGGTCGCTCTGACCCTGCGCAAGGACAAAAAGAAGAAGGATGTTGAGATCACGGAAAAAGTCGTGATCCAGAGTGATGTGGAAGCTGAGGACAAGGTCGCCAAAAATCAGGGCGATGCTTTTATTGAAATATTCAAGAAACTCCGTCCCGGTGAACCGGTTACTCTGGAAGGATCGAAAAAGTTTTTTGAAAACATGATGCGGGATCCCAGGCGCTATGATCTGAGTTCAGTGGGACGTCTGAAATTGAACATCAAGCTTGGGATGAAGCAGGATCATAATCCGGATGTCTTCGTCCTGACGGTAGAAGATATGGTGGAGATCGTCCGCTACTTCCTGCGCCTCAAGTATGACCATTCCGGCAAGATTAAGGTGGATGATATCGACCATCTTGCCAATCGACGGATTCGCGCCGTTGGAGAGCTCGTGGAAAATGCGTTCCGGATCGGATTGATGCGCCTGGAAAAAATCATCCGTGAGCGGATTACCAATGCCCAGGATATTTCCATCATGCTTCCCCGGGAGCTGCTCAATACAAAACCTGTATTTGCAGCGATCAAGGAATTTTTTGGTACATCCCAGCTTTCCCAATTCATGGATCAGACCAACGCCCTGGCGGAAACCACCCATAAGCGAAGGATTTCCGCCCTCGGCCCCGGCGGCCTGAACCGCGAGCGGGCTGGGTTTGAGGTTCGTGACGTTCACTCCTCCCACTATGGCAGAATCTGTCCCATTGAAACACCGGAAGGACCCAATATCGGTCTGATTTCCTCTCTGACCACCTACGCGCGGGTCAACGACTATGGATTTATCGAGACCCCCTACCGCAAAGTGGAAGAAGGACGGGTGATCAATTATTACCGCATCGAATTCCCCGGTGATTCCGGATATGAGATCGGAGCCCTGGTTAGAGAGGAAGAGATCAACCGCAAGGTCAAAACCATGGAGAAGGCGGGAAAGGAACTTCCGCTTTTCGCCTATTACCCCTTCTACTTGACTGCTTGGGAAGAAGAGGGCTTAACCATTGCTCAGGCCAATGCCGTGGTGGACGAAAAAGGTCGTTTTACGGCCAAGCGTGTGGCTGTCCGTCATGGTAACGAACCCATGTTTATGGCACCGGAAGAGATTGATTACATGGACATCTCACCCAAGCAGGTGGTCTCCGTGTCCGCGGCGCTGATTCCTTTTCTGGAACATGACGATGCCAACCGCGCGTTGATGGGATCCAATATGCAGCGTCAAGCGGTTCCTCTGGTCAATCCTCAGGCTCCCATAGTGGGTACGGGTATGGAACACAAACTGATAAAGGATTCCAGGGTGGATGTGGTTTGCCGTCGAGCGGGCGTGGTTATGAACGCGGACGCGGAACGGATCATCATTAAAACCGACGACAGCCGTGAAGACCAGCTCGATTTCAGCGAGATTGGCGCGGACCTCTATGAGTTGAAGAAATATCGCCGATCCAATCAGAACACCCTGATCAACCAGCGCCCCCTGGTCAAGGTGGGGGATCGCGTGGAGGCCGGCCAGATCCTTGCGGACGGTCCGGCATCCGAAAGTGGAGAGATGGCATTGGGCCGGAATATCCTGGCCGCGTTCCTTCCCTGGAGGGGATACAATTATGAAGATGCCATCATCCTGAGTGAGCGACTGGTCAAGAACTCGGCATTCAATTCCATTTACATCGTGGAAGAGACTGTGGAAGCCCGGGAAACCAAACTGGGCAAGGAAGAGATCACCCGGGATATCCCCGGTGTGGCTGAAAATGTTCTCCGCCATCTCGATGAAGCCGGTATTGTTCGAATCGGTGCCAAGGTTCGGCCCGGAGAGATCCTTGTGGGTAAAGTATCTCCCAAGGGTGAAACCCAGCTTTCTCCGGAAGAGAAGCTGCTGCGGGCCATTTTCGGCGAGCAGGCATCGGAAATCAAGGATACTTCGCTGTATTGCCCTCCCGGTGTGGAAGGCACGGTCATTGATGTCAAGATATTCACCCGGCGCGGCCTCGACAAGGATATGCGGGCACAGGATATTGATGACCAGGTTACGGCGAGGATGAAGAGAAACTTCAATGATGAGAAGCGGATTCTCCTTCTTGAACGAAATGAAAAGCTCAAGAGCCAACTGGTGGGTGCGCGAGTGGTAAAGCCCTTTACACTGGGCGGGGCCAAGCTGAAGAAAAACACCACCTTGAATCCTGAAAACCTGGAAGGCATAAACAGTGAGATGATTCGTCTTTTCAAGGAACACCTTGAACCGGAACGGACCTCACTGATCAGCAACATTGAATCCAAGACGGAACTGCATATCAACGCCCTTGAAAAAGAGTTGAACGAAAAGATTGATCAGATGCGCAAGGGTGATGAGTTCTCTCCGGGAATCATCAAGATCGTTAAGGTCCTGATCGCGGTGAATCGCCGCATTTCAACCGGGGACAAGATGGCCGGACGTCATGGGAACAAGGGTGTGGTTTCCCGGATCCTTCCCGAAGAGGATATGCCCTTTCTGGAGGATGGAACTCCGCTGGACATTATCCTCAATCCGCTGGGCGTTCCCTCCCGGATGAATGTGGGCCAGATTTACGAACTTCTTCTGGGATGGGCGGGAAAACTCCTGAATATTCATCTGAAGACACCCGTGTTTACCGCGGGGACGGAATCGGATGTTAAAAGTTATATGAGAAAGGCCGGCCTGCCGGAAGACGGCAAGGTTGTTCTGTATGACGGTCTGTCCGGGGAATCCTTCAAAAACAAGGTGACCGTGGGGTACATGTACATCATGAAGCTGGAACACATGGTGGATGATAAGATCCACGCGCGTTCCACGGGACCATACTCGCTGATTACTCAGCAGCCACTGGGCGGAAAAGCGCAGTTCGGCGGCCAGAGGGTCGGTGAAATGGAAGTATGGGCTTTTGAAGCCTACGGAGCCGCTTATATTCTGCAGGAAATCCTGACCATCAAGTCGGACAACATCAGCGGTCGCAACGAGATCTACTCCGCGATCGTGAAGGGTAACATGGATTTCAAGCCCGGTCTGCCTGAATCGTTCAATGTCCTGATCAAGGAGCTGAAAAGCCTTGCGTTGAACGTGGAACTGATTCGGAAGGAAGGGCGTTCCGAAGAGGATAAGCTGAAGAAAAACATTGAAAGCATTCCCTGATAATGAACGGAATGTACGAAAAAGAAATATTGGTTCGAAGCACCTCCGGGTGGTTCGGTCGGTCGAACATGGCCCTGGTGGTCATGGATAGAGGGGAACCTTCATGCATCGAATGAAAAACGAACGCAACGAAGTCAACATAATGGATTATGAGAAGATCCGGATCAGCCTGGCGTCTCCAGATACAATCCGGGCATGGTCTTCCGGAGAGGTGACAAAGCCGGAAACCATTAACTATCGCACGTTCAAACCCGAACGGGATGGTCTCTTCTGCGCAAAGATCTTTGGCCCCACCCAGGATTTTCGTTGTCTTTGCGGGAAATACAAGGGTCTGAAATACAAAGGGATCGTCTGCGAAAAATGCGGTGTTGAAGTTACCCTCTCTTCCGTACGCCGGGAACGGATGGGTCATATCGAGCTGAATTCCCGGGTGGCCCATATCTGGTTCTTCAAGGGCATTCCCTCCCGGATCGGAGTGATCCTGGAAATCAGTGCCAAGGAACTGGAACATATCATATATTTTGAGAATTACATTGTCATAGACCCGGGGGATATTCCGGATCTCAAATACAAACAGATATTGAATGAAGATGACTATCATGACCTGATTGAACGCTATGGTGAGGATTCGTTTACCGCGGATATGGGAGCGGATGCCGTCTTCGAATTGTTGAAACAGATTGATCTTGAAAAAGAGGTCACGGAACTGAAATCCCGTCTGAAGGTCGAACGTTCCATTCAGAAGAAGAAGACCCTGGCCCGGCGCCTGAAGCTGATGGAGGACTTTTACTTATCCAAAAATCGCCCCGAATGGATGATAATGGGCGTTATCCCGGTACTGCCTCCGGACCTGCGACCTCTGGTACGCCTTGATGGCGGTCGGTTTGCCAGCTCTGATTTGAATGACCTGTACCGCCGGGTGATCAATCGTAACAACCGCCTGAAGCGGCTGCTGGATCTCAAGGCACCGGAGCTGATCATCAAGAATGAGAAGCGTATGCTCCAGGAAGCCGTGGACGCGCTTTTTGACAACCAGAAACGAAATAAGAGCTATATGAGTTC
>CAYVBC010000069.1:0-8490 GCA_964449545.1 uncultured Clostridia bacterium
CATTCCCATTGATATTCTCCAGTTCCAGCTTTCCCTCCGAAGTCACGGAAAACTTCCGTTCCGTACGCTTCACCGCGGAAGGCAGAATCAATGCCACGGAAATAATGATGAGCGTAATCAGGATCCCTTTACTTTTCATGGTCATCCTCCTGAATTATTACAACGCTTTTCACCGGAAAAAGTTCCTGATGATTTGCGCTCCCATCCATTCTGTCACATAATCGTATGTGATGGAATACTTCCTCTCTCTGGGAACGAACATGGGCAATCGCGACAAAAACCTTCTTACCGCGCTGAATTTACTGCAGGCGCTGGGGGGTGTCGGTCCGGTCTCTCCCGTCTATCGGACCGCCCCAGTGGGGATGCCCCCTGAAACTCCCGAATTCCATAACCTCGCGACCCGATTGGAATCGAACCTTTCTCCACAAAACCTGCTGACCGGAATCAAAAAGATTGAACGGGAGATGGGTCGAATTCCCGCCGACGGCCCTCCCCGCTCACGCCCCATTGATATAGACATTCTCACCGCCAACGGCCGGATCGTCGCATCTCCCGCACTGACGATCCCTCATCCCCGTATGTGGGATCGGGCATTCGTTGTGTTCCCGATGGCCGACATCGCACCCCACCTGGCCAATCCCCATACCAGGCTCACCATGGCGCAGACGAGGCAGAATTTCTCAGCCGGAGATGCGGTTGAAAGGCTGGGCAAACTCCCCCTACTTTCCCGGGACTCCTGATCCCAAGGAGGCTTCACTCCTCAATGGGAGAGTCGGTTAGAAAAACCAGTTTCACATTTCCCCGCCTTCCCAGGAAGAAGACAGCGCCATGATCCACCTGGGATTCCGACACCTTCTCTCCATTACGATACATTCCATTTGTGGATGCTTCATCTCGAATCCAGAGTTTTCCGTCCCGCTCAAAGAGAGCGCAATGCCGCTTGGATACAATCAGTTCGGGAATCACAATTCTGGCCTTGCCGGGATCACGTCCCACAGTCGTTTCTTCCAGGTGAATCCGGTGGGTGCTGATGCGCCGGTCATCCACCATGACTTCCATCCGGCCCCATACGATGGGTTCGGAATCCGCTACCTGCTCTTCGGATTCACTCACCTCCAATTCATCCGCTGACGCACCGAACTCTTCCTGCCATTTCTCAATCTCTCTTCGGGCCATGAGGCGACGAATCAGCACAACCATGCCCGTCACCGCCATTGCAAGAAATAGAATGGCTGTAATCCAGTAAACATTCAGGTGCATTGGACCTCCTTATTGCAGTCAGGACTTCCCGAAACTCCTTTCAATTCCATCCAGCGTATCCAACATCTGGCCGGAAGTCTGGTACCGCTGTTCCGGTTGCTTTCTCAAGGTTTTCTTCACAAATTCTTCCAGTTCCCCGGATACCTCGGGAACACTTCCGGAAAGCGGCTTCACCCGCTTCATTTCCTGAACCCATGCACGGGGATTTTCAGGATCATAGGAATCCGCATTGAACGGGAGTTCTCCGGAAATCAATTCATAAAAAGTGACTCCCGCGGAGTATAGATCCGTTCGATGATCCAGAGGAAGTCCACAGATCTGTTCCGGAGAAGCATACCAGGGCGTACCCATTGTCCGGGTGCGCCCTTGTGATTCCCTCACTCCACTTAAGGCCGCGATCCCGAAATCCAATATTTTCAACTGCCCGGAGCCGGTGAGAATCAGATTCCCCGGCTTAATGTCGCTGTGAACAATATGTCGCGCATGGGCATAGTTCAGGCCCCGAAGCAGTTGTTTCATGCAGTTGACCGCATCGGGAATGGAAAAACGCCCCCTTCCCCTCAACTCGTCCCGTAAGGATTTCCCCTGTACATATTCCATGACCATGACATATTCATTTTCAAGGACTGTAAACGCATGCAGGGCGATAATGTTTGGATGGGTCAGCTGAGCCTGAGTCGCAGCCTCCTGCTGGAATGAACGCAACAGGCCGGGGTCTCCCACAAGGTGGCTATGGATAACTTTCAACGCGACCCGGCGATGCAGGCTCATATCCATGGCCTCGTAAACCGATCCCATTCCTCCACCACCGATCTTCCTCTCAATCTTAAAATTTCCGAAATTCTTGCCCACACGGATCATCGTATCCACACTTTAAATAGAGAACCATTCTCCGTAACCGCGAGGCGATTCGGAGATGAAGGATCCACAACCACACGGGAAACCTGTGAGCCCTCAATATCACCTTTAAATCCAACCGGATGGCTGGTTCCGGAAACATCCAGCAATGAGGCATGATCGGGAAAATACACCATAATTCCCCCGCCCGGTAGAAATTCAATGGCCAGAGGGTCCTGAAAAATCGCATAGGGAATCACCCGTTGAAGCGGTTCCTGTCCGGAGCGAATACGGCATAATCGGATCTGCCGATCCGAAGTGGTGAACATCAACAACACCAGATCTCCGCCATCCATCCGCAGGGAGTGACAGAGAGGGAATCGCTCATCTTCAAAGCGACACTTGATCAGGTGGATCACTTCCCTTTTGTCCAGAGGATTCTCCACAATACAAACCACCCCATGGGAAGTGAATAAAAAGTAACGCTGATTAATAAAAATCGGATCCACGGGCGGTTTCAACCCGAACATGGAAATCGTTCGGGAAGGCTGATCGATCACATCCATGTCCTCATCCTGCTGCAGCTCCAGCAAGGTCTGTCCGGTTTTTTCATCCTTCAACAGATATTCGGGAACGCGGGAGCGTTTCCGCGTCAACACGAGCATCCGATTTTCCGGATTGGGAATCAGTCTTTCGGAGGCGGGAAGCACGATGGTCCGGGTTTGCGTCGGGGAATCAATCGCGATCAGGTGGTAACGATCTCCGGAAAAGAGCCATATCCATCCATCTGAATAATGAATCAGATGGCGCGGATCCGATTTGAGCAAGGTCTTCGCGAACGAAGGCAACGCAACCCTTTGTGCATCCAGGATTCGAACCGGAACGCCCATGGATCCGCTATCAGGGGTGACGGCAATCCCGTCAGTGGTTCGGGGTAGATCCGAAGGATTTCCTTTCCGGAAAACAACCACGAGAATCAGCATCAGGATCAGCGCGGCCAACAACCATAAATAGGGAAACCTCCGCTTCTTTTCCACTCTGTGGAGGGCAACCGTGTTATCAAGATCCCCCACCGGGCCGAATCGGATCACCTGCGCGGTGATATTGTCTCCTCCGCCACTTTCATTGGCCCTTCGGATCAGGCCTTCAACCGCTTCCCGGGGATAGTATGCTTCCGCGAACGCCCGGATGACATCATCCGGCAGATAACTGTTCAGACCATCTGAACAAATCACCGCGATGTCGCCATCCTCCAGTATGAGGTCAACCAGGACTTCAGGAGTGAACCGATCCCTGGCACCCAGGGACATATAAAGAATATTCTTCTGGGGATGATCCCTGGCTTCCTCCTCCGTGATCCGCCCATCTTCCACCATCTTGGCCACAAAGGTCTGGTCGGTGGTCAATTGACGGATCGCTCCATCTCGGATCAGGTAGATGCGGGAGTCACCCACATGAATGGCATAAAGGCGGTTCTCATGCACCACCATTCCACTGAAAGTCGTTCCCATACCCTTCTTTTTAGGATCCAACTGGGCTTTGCGCAAAATGGCCCCATTGGCTTTTTCCAGGGCCTCTTTCATGGCTTCGGGTACGGATTTACCCCGGCGTCTCAGGCGCTTGTAATTCGTTGAAAAACTCAGCGCTCCCAGCCGGGAGGCCACATCGCCCGCCTGGTGCCCCCCCATGCCGTCGGCAACCACGAAAAGATTTTCCTCTTCAGCGATCTTTTCATGGAGGAAGTAATCCTCATTGGTCTGTCGGATACGCCCGATATGGCTGTTGCCATGCGCAGTAATCTTCATTTTGATCCCGGGGGATCGGCTCTACGCCCCGTTTGGTTTTCTTTTAGCACATCAAAAAAACATTTTCAATCCAGGGAGTCCAGCCAATCATATTTATTCTTCCCCACAATGGATTCGATCCAGGATCCGGGTTGTGGAATTTTTCGTTTTCAAGGGAAACAACACCAGTTTTCCACCCCGTGCCTCTACTTCGCCGCGGCCAACCACCTCGTGAGGGGGATAATCACCTCCCTTTACGAGTACATCCAGACGACTCATGGCAAGGATCAATTCCAACGGCGTGTCTTCCTTGAAAGGAATCACCAGAGAAACCGGTTTAAACGCGGACAAAACCTCCATTCTCTCTTCCAGAGGAAAAATCGGACGCGCCTTCCCCTTGAGCCGGCGAACGGAATCATCGTCATTCACCGCAACCACAAGCAGGTCCCCCAGCGCTCTGGCAAATTTCAGGAGTTCCACATGGCCGGCATGAAGGATATCAAATACTCCGTTGGTCAACACAACCACCCCGGGGCCGAACGCCTCCAGGCGCTGGTTTAACTCAGGCCTCGATCGAAGAATCTTCATGATCATCCAATCCTGTCAGATCAATATGAATGGAATCGCTGAAGCTCCACTGGTGCGGGATTCGGGCAATCCCCACATCCCGGTGCGTGGATGTGACTCGGAATGTATATTGAAAATGGTGATAATCAAAGGGATATCCATCCCGTTTATGGACCGCCACATCCAGAAAGTAGGTGCCATTGACCAGATCGATCCGGTCAACGGAAATCCGCACGATGCCCTTGCCGTTAAATGAACGGGATTTAAAACGCTCAATCTCCGTGTTGGTGCCGTAACAACATGTGCCGCTTGAATCAAAAATTCCCAGGCCGAAAGCAAAATCTTTCTGTTCTTCAGAAGTACTCAGGTCAAACACCACATCAAAAGCCTCTCCCGCTTCATAAATGTACTTTTCCCGGCCATGTTGATCCAGCATACGCACATTGGATATTTCCATCTCCCGGGATCCCCAGCGTTTTTCAATATTCGGTTCCATATCCTCCACGGCTTCCGTTTCCTCCTGGTGGCGTACCTCGGCCTTTTTCTCATCTTTCTTGCCGATATACTCAAGATAGGCGTCCACCACCCGTTTCGGGTATCCCCGCATCTGAATCCGTCCCTCTTTGAGCCAGATCACCTCATCGCTGATCCGCTCCACGGTTGACAGATCATGAGACACGAATACAATTGTCTTCCCCTGCCTTTTGAATTCACTGATCTTGTTGAGACACTTGGGGACAAAGGACGCGTCTCCCACGGCCAGGACCTCATCGATCAACAGAATATCGGGATCCACGTGAGTCGCGATGGAGAATCCGAGCCGCATGTACATGCCGGATGAATAGGATTTAACCGGACTGTCAATAAACTCTTCCAGCTCGGCGAAGCGAACGATTTCATCGAACTTCTCCTGGATTTTCCGCCGGGTCAGGCCCAGAATGATCCCGTTGATGAATATGTTTTCCCGTCCGGATATTTCCGGATGAAATCCGGCCCCCAACTCGATCAGCGCGGAGATCCGGCCGCGAGTGACCAGGGTGCCTATAGTTGGCTTGCTGATTCCGGCCAGAAGCTTCAGAAGGGTGCTTTTTCCCGAACCGTTCTCGCCGATAACGCTGAGGGTTTTCCCTTCCTCAACCTCAAAATCAAGCCCTTTCAGCGCTTCAAAGTGGCCTTGCCCCCGAAGGTCCTTGAACAGGGTTCCGTCAACCAGGGCACTCTTCAGGGTGAGAAACTTGTGTCGATTGGCATGGCGGCGATAAAATTTATGGAGAGCTTTGGCTTCAATGGCGTTCATCGTTAAACCTCTTCAACAAACGTGTCTCGCAATCGGTCAAAAACCACGTACCCTAAAATCAGAAGCAGCACCCCGACACCGAGCGTGACGGGAAGTTTTTTCCAGTGTGGAAGCGATCCGAAAACAAAAGAATAATGATAGGCTTCAATGATATGGGTCATGGGGTTTAAGGAGAGAAGAAGAACCAGCGCTTTGTGTTTCTGGATGGCCGGGGCCATGAAGGGGTAGATAATCGGCGTGGCGAAAAACCATAAAGTCAACAGGTTCGACAGGATATCCTTCAGGTCCCGGAAGTGAACGGTCAGAGCGGAGACCAGAAAGCTGAATCCCAGGGTAAAAACAAATTGCACCAGAACGGCCACGGGGAAAAAGCAGACCCACCAGGTGAGGGGAAGATCGTTGCCAAACAGGAGAATGAATCCAATCAGGATGGGCAGCCCGAAAAGAAAATGAACCAGGTTGGTCAAAACAGTCGTGATGGGCAGTACTTCCAGGGGGAATTTGATCTTCTTGATCAGGTTGCCGTTGACAAAAAGGACATTGGCTGACTCCAGCACCGAGGAGTTGAACCATATCCATGGCAGCAACCCGGCAAACAGAAAAATGGAGTAGTTGATTCCCGTAATCATCGTGTTTTCAACACGACCGCTGCTCTGGGGAAGGATGATTCCAAAAACGATGGAATATACCACCAGAAGCAGCAGTGGATTCAGCAGGCTCCAGAAAAAGCCAAACACCGTTCCCCGGTATCTGGCCTTTAACTCCCTGCTCACCAGTGTGGCGATCAGTTGGCGGTATTTATACAGTTCACGAATTTTGTTTATCATGGTCATATCCGGCAAGAATAGATTCCATTTCAGGCGTATACACTCCGATTGATCGAAAGACAACCAGAGGTTCTTCCGTCACCGTCTTCCTGCGATGACGCGACAATTGTACCAGAAAACGGGTGGGTTTGCCATGCTGGAAGGACAACACATGGCGCCTCCGCTCAATAAAAAATCCGGCACGCGCAACCCGTTCCTCCAATTCATTCTCCCGCTCCATGGGCAGGATCAGGCAGAAGCGCCCTTCATCGTCCAATACGGAGGACAACGCGTTCAGCATCTGCGTCAGGGTGATTCGGGTTTCAAACCGGGCATCCCGGATTTCCGGATTCGGACTCAACCGGCCCCGGCCCAGTGTCTGGAACGGCGGGTTGGAGAACGCCAGTGAGATTCCCTCGAATTGTGGGTGGATCCGCAGAAAATCACCACAGACAACGGACATTCTCTGTTCAAAATGATTCAAGCTCGCATTTTTCCTGGCCAGGGCGCATAGTCGCGGTTGAATCTCCACAGCCAGGACATGGGGGAAGCGATTCAATTCGAGCCCCAGAAGGGAGATGATTCCGCACCCGGTTCCAATCTCCAGCGCATCTCCCTGTAAAATTTCCGGAAGAAAATCCGCGAGAATGGGTGAATCCAGAGAAAACCGGTAGCCATCGCGGGGTTGGAATACGGTCAGCCGTCCATGAAAAAATGCATCCCGGGTGCAGTCAGAGCCTCTACTCGATTCCAACCAGAAACTCCCTGATCAGGTTCAAGGCGAAGTTTTCACTGCGGGTTTTCACGACTTTCCGATCTCCGGGAAAAATACACCGGCGGGACCGGCTATTCTCCCCGGCAGCCAGATGCATGTGTACCAACCCAACCGGTTTCCCCGGAACCCCGCCATCAGGTCCGGCGATGCCCGTAATGGACAGCCCCAGGTCCGCGCCGGTTCTGCGGCGGATTCCTTCCGCCATTTCAGCCGCCATCTCCGGTGAAACGGCTCCCTTGGCTTCCAGTGTCTCCGGGTTGACCCCCAGCAGTTCCACTTTCAAGTCATTGGAATAGGCGACAATCCCTCCCAGAAACACCCGGGAACTTCCCGGAACATTGGTGATCCGGTTGGAGAGTCCGCCGCCGGTACAGCTTTCGGCCAGTGCCAGTGTGAGACCACGCTCCTGCAGGAGCCGAAGAATCGCGCCCTCAAAAGACTCCTCCCGCTCGGTGACGATCTCCTTTCGAAATCCTTCCCGAATTCGGGCCACCGCTGTTTCAACCGGTTCTTCCGCCTCCCTGGGATCCTTGCGGGAACGGCCCATCAAGCGGATCTCAATCAGTCCCGGTGTGGCCAGAATCGTCAACCCCAGGTTGCGGATACCACCGATCAGGCTGTTCAGACGTTCATCTGCTTCCGATTCAGTCACACCGGCGATGCGAAAAGAACGGGTGTACACATGATATCGGGATAAAGGCGCGATGGATTCCTCGAGAACACGGTCAAACATGGGTCGCATTTCCACGGGGGGCCCCGGTAACAGCAACACTCGGCAGGGACCTGAATCCAGAAAAATTCCCGGAGCCGTTCCCACCGGATTGTCCAATACGGCACCGCCTTCAATCACAAAGGCCTGGCGGGCATTGTTGTCCGGCATCTTAAGCCTCCGTTTCCGGAATCGCTCACGGATGTCTGCGACCAGATCCTCCCTGAAAACAAGTTCCCTTTGAATGGCATCCGCCACGGCTTCCCGGGTGATGTCGTCATCCGTGGGGCCCAGGCCTCCGGTTGTGATCACAATCTGAGCCCGCTTATATGCCTGCCGGACCACCCATGCCAGATAATCATGGTTGTCCCCCACCACCATTTTCATATCCGTCAGAATACCGAATTCACGGAGACGACGCGCGATATAAATCGAGTTGGTGTCCAGACGATCCA
>CAYVBC010000070.1:0-2391 GCA_964449545.1 uncultured Clostridia bacterium
GCATCGCAGCGCATCAAGGAACTCTGTGGCCAATCCGGTGTCATGGCATCCGCATATGCGCTTTCCCGCTATACAGTCGCCCAGGACCTGGGAGGAGAGGCCGCATTTCGTAATCTTTCACACCGCGCCCGGGGATTCGGCATCCGCCTGGCAGCGGACATGGTTCCAAACCACATGGGGCTGGATGCCCCTCTGGTGGTCAATCACCCGGAATATTTCATCCAACGCCCGGACTGTCCATATCCTTCATACTCCTTCACCGGTCCCGAATTGAGCAAAGATCCGCGGACCTCCATCCAGATCGAAGACCACTATTTCGATCACTCCGACGCCGCGGTTGTGTTCCGTGTCCGGAACCGGGAGAACGATTCCACCCGTTATGTTTACCATGGCAATGACGGCACCCACATTCCCTGGAACGATACGGCGCAACTGGATTTTCTCCGTGAAGATGTCCAGCTCGCGGCCCTGGAACATATCCGCCAGGTCGCTCGCCAGGTACCGATCATTCGCTTTGACGCCGCCATGACCCTGACCCGCCACCATTTTCAACGCCTGTGGTACCCCATTCCCGGTCATGGCGGAGCCATCCCTTCACGGGCTGAATCCGCAATGGCGCGGGACCGGTTTGATCAATTGATGCCCCGGGAATTCTGGCACCGGGTTCGGGACATGATGGCAGAGGAGTTTCCCGACACACTTCTGATGGCCGAAGCGTTCTGGCTGATGGAGGGATACTTCGTACGCCGACTGGGAATGCATCGTGTGTACAACAGCGCGTTCATGCACATGCTCCGGGATGAGGACAATGAGGGATTCCGAAAATACATCCGGGAGACCTGGAACGAAAGTCCGGGAATCCTGCAACGATACGTCAACTTCATGAGCAATCCGGACGAAGAACCCGTAGCCCGCCAGTTCGGAAACGGAGATAAGTACCTGGGGATCTGTGTCCTCATGCTGACTCTCCCGGGGCTGCCCATGTTCGCTCACGGGCAGGTAGCGGGATTTACCGAAAAGTACGGCATGGAATTCAACCGCCCCAATTCTCAGGAATCCGCGGATCCGGATCTCCTGATGCGGCATGAATCCGTGATTTTCCCCCTTATGCGCCGCCGAAGTGAGTTTTCCGGCGTATCGGACCTGGAGATGTACACCCTGGTTACGGATTCAGGCAATCCAGATGAAAACGTGCTCGCTTTTTCCCGCGGCTCAGGCCCGGGCGCGCTGGTTATTCTGACACACAATCGGTTTGCTGAAACGGGCGGGCGCATTCATCGGGGTGAACTGCGTGCTTCGTCAACCCTGGCAAAAACTCTGCAAATTCCGAAAAACACGAAGGGAAACGCTGAATTCACGGATCTGGTTACAGGTCAGTCCTTTTCCCAGAATGCCCATGAGATCCGCTCCAGGGGACTGCATTTCAAGCTGCACGGATATGGATTTCATCTTTTGGAATACCGGGGATTCACTCCGGTCCAAAATTGTTCGGATGCTCAATCGCAGAAAAGAGTTGAAATTCCTGATAAAAAAGGTTACATTTTAACCAAGTCCGCGAAGAAAATAGTTGAGGGGAAAAGTGGAAAAGCGAAAAGACAAACGGTTCAAAAAAAGAGAACTGATTCGAATTGACAATAAGGCCGGAATGCTGCTGGACATCTCTGAAGATGGGCTGAAAGTGGCCCTGTCATCACTTCCCACGCAACGTAGAATCTCTATTCTGATCCACCTCGGCGACAACGAGTTTTCTCTGCAGGGAACAATCCGCTGGATCAAGAAAACTTTCTCCGCCCAGGGAGCCAATGAACTGGGAATCCGGATCGACAATCCACCATCGGAATACAGCAGTACTCTGGCCAAATTATTCGGGCCCAGTGTAATCACCTGAAATTCAACCGCCTTGACTCGGAACACTGAATTGGAAAAACACTGATTCCCATGGGAACAGGATCCTCGTTAAAAATCAGTATTGCCGTTTTCCTGGGCAACCCCGGAATTGAATATCGAGACACCCGGCATAACTTCGCCTGGCGGGTCCTGGAAAAGTTGATGCCTCCACCCACAGGCTGGAAAAAACGCTTCCAGGGAGAATTCACGCGCTATGCCGCTCATGACGCTTCCGCGTACCTGCTTCGCCCCCTGACATTGATGAATCGCAGCGGACATAGTGTTGGCGCCATGGCGCATTTTTTTCGGATCCCTCCGGATGAGATTCTCGTCATCCATGATGACCTTGAACTGGATTTCGGCTGGGTGGCCTACAAACATGGCGGGGGACTGGGTGGGCATAACGGCCTCCGCTCCGTGGCCGACACTTTGGGAACCAGGGATTTTCAGAGACTTCGACTGGGAATTTCCCGGCCTGGGCGGGGTTCCGTTACTTCATGGGTC
>CAYVBC010000070.1:2491-8482 GCA_964449545.1 uncultured Clostridia bacterium
CCCTCATGGCGGATCTCCGTCGCCGCAATCAGGCGAAGAAGTTTCCGGGCAGTCATTTCCAGAATTTTGGGGTTCACTCCGGCCAACACGGCAAGGAACTCCTCCCCCCCCCAGCGTCCCACCATGTCGGAACGGCGGATATTGTTCTGCAATGTGCGGGACACGGCCTGAAGCAGCAGATCTCCCGCTTTGTGGCCGAACTGATCGTTCACTTTTTTAAAATTGTCCAGATCGATGAACAGGACTCCGAAGGTCATGCCGTAACGAAGGAAAAGGTTCATTCGCTCTCTTAAAAACGATTTAATGTAGTGTCGGTTGGGCAGATCCGTTAATTCATCGAACAGGGAGCGCTCCTCCAACTCGCGAATTCGTTTTTCCATCCGATGCAGTGGCGTGTCCTCAGCAAATACTTCACCGGCACCCACAACATTCCCGTTGGCATCGAATAAGGGAAACACCCGTATCCGGACGGGCACTCGATGCCCCAATTTGTGAAAAAGATACACCCTGACGGTACGAACCTGCCCATCCTTCAAGGTAAGAGAAAGGGGGCATCCCTTGCGACAGAGGAGGGTTCCCTCTTCGTCCATGTGACGAAGGATGTCATTCCAGCAGAAGCTCCCCTTCACTTCCTGCGCGGCAAATCCCGTAATTCCTTCAGCGCCTGCATTCCATGAGAGAATACGCCTTTCCACATCCACCGTATAGAACCCTTCATACAGGTGATCCGCCAGTTGATCGCAACTACATGGTTTCGCCACACCGGAACCGTCCCTATTTTCCACTGTTCTTGTTTTCCTCTTTCGCTATCTCAGTCATCTCATTACCGCGCTGAATCACCTTGGGGATGAGAAACAATTCCACCCTGCGGTTGCGCTGCCGGTTTTGAACATTGCTGTTTTCCACCAGAGGTTTGAATTCTCCATATCCCGCCGCTGTAAGATGGCGGGGATCAAGGCCCCGGATTTTCAGATAGCGAACCACTTCAATGGCACGGTACGTGGACAACTCCCAATTTGATTTGTAGCGGTCCCGTGCGTCGACACGAATCGGCACGTTGTCCGTGTGCCCGGCCACAAAAATATCAAACTTGTCCTGTTGGGCCTTGAGAACCGGAAAAACGGAATCCAGGAGCTTCCGCCCGGGGGGACGCAGGTCATGTCGACCCGACGCAAAAAGGATGTCTCCCTGAAATGAAACTCTCAGTTGACCATTCTCAATTTTGGTTTCCAGGTCCGATACGGCGGATTGCAAGTCTTGTCTCACTCCCTCCAGTTGCCCGATATACTCTTTCTGTGACTCGAGCCGGTCGCGGTATTCATTCAATTCGGCAAGATTCGCCTGCAGATCCAGATTGCGCTCCTGAAGGCTGGCATTCATTTCCCGTAATTCCAGGTTCAACCGGGCCAGCTTTTCCCCGAGAATCCGGCGTGACACATCGAGCATCTCGGAAAGTTTATTGCTGAACGCTTTTCTCACGGTCCCCACCGCGGCGGAATCCCGATCCACCGGGGGCAACATCATTTCCGAATCCGCCGGGCGCAGCAGGACCCGGGATTCTCCGTTCTCGCTCACGGCCCCCAGCAAAGCTTCCCGGGTCAGGCGACGATAATCCCGGGAATTCAACTCGGCAGCCAGGCGCTGCAATCCCTCCCGTCCACTTTCAAGCTCTCGACGAATGGTATCCATCTCCTCTTTCAAGGCACGGATCTTTTTTTTTAAATCGGCTCGAGTCGTAAACAGCGATTTACCCGTAACTGCATTGGCCGCATCCTGAATCGGTTCGGAAAGCCAGACGCCGATGATAAAAACGCCCAGAATCAAAGGAATGATCCACCAGCTCTTTTTCATCTCTTCTCTCCAGAAAGATCCCCGCCGGCCACTTTCATTTCCCTCAAAAGGTGCCCGGCGCCACTGTACTCATCCAGGAACCACAGGATGAATCGGATGTCCACTCCGATGGATCGGCTGTAGCGGTCACTCCACGCATAATCATTGACCGTGGCTTCGAAAACCCGGTCGAAGTTGAGCCCCACCAGCCTCCCATAGGCATCCAGAACAGGGCTTCCCGAGTTGCCTCCCGTTGTATCGCAATCATAGAGCATGGCCACAGGTACCTCTTTGAGCCGGGAATCGGCAAAACGTCCATAGCGCTTCTCGGAGACCAGTTGCCGCAACCGGGCGGGCGCCACAAAGGGTGAAACACCTGTGTGCTTTTCCACCAGTCCGGATACGGTGGTGAAGGGCGCGCAGGTCACGGCATCCGAGGGCGAATATCCCCGGGTTCTTCCCATGGTGAGGCGCAGGGTACTGTTGGCATCGGGAATGAAATCCCGACCCAGCATCAGCCGCCGCACTTCAATCAGGCGCGCAAGCTGCTCGTCCAGCCTCCCCTTACGTACTTTTCCCTCCTCTTCCAGCTTCTGCATGACAGGATACAGCCTCAGCATCAGGCGGATGAACGGATCCCGTGAGTTCTCGAAATCCTCGGGTTTCGCCCTGAAAAGTGCTTCCGCTGTTTTTCGATCCTTGAGCGTTGTTTCCGCATACGCGGTATCCAGGAAATGTGCCACCGCGTCCTTCCCATTACCCAGGAATTGGCGTAGCGGTCGACAATAATCGGTTTCCGGAAGAGCCAGCAACCGCTCCAGGATACCCTGCAGCAAAGCACGATCCGCGGGGAGATGCAGGCTCCGGTAACGGCGCAGCACACGTGGCTTCAACCGGGAAAAATTCCGGTCCATATATGCCGTCTTGCGCTTCAGATCCGGCTTCCGTCGTTCCACGGCGGCTTCATACAGGAGCATGGCATTACTGAGTAGTGCGGACCCACGATGTATCTGCTGCAGATACATCCGTGTTTCTCCATTTTTCCTCAAGTTCGAAAAAACATCTCCAATCTCATCGAGAACCCCGCCATATCTCTTTTCAAGATCCGGACTCGATGCGATATATTTCTCCAGAAGCGCTTCCTGCTCTCGCCTTTGCTCCGTGATTCCCGCATTTCTCATTCCCTTCAACTTTCCCCGGTAATTTTTTATCACATTCCATAATCCTTTCAGCTGGGGTGACAGCCGGATCGCCACACTCCGGTCACGGGCACTCATATCTTCCAGGGCCCGGATCATCCACCCATAGGTTTCAACCGCCCAGGGCATTCGAAACGTTTCCTCGTACTCCAGAAAATGAGATGTCCGATGTCTGTAGGTGCGTCCGGGATATCCGGGAATAAACACGAAATCACCCTCACTGACGCCCTCGGCCCCCACCTGGAGATGCATGCGGGGATGGTAGGGCACGTTGTCCACCGCATAATCCGCCGGCGCGCCCCCGGGTGCGGTATAGGCACGAAGAAAGGCGAAATCCCCCGTATGCCGCGGCCACATCCAGTTGTCTTCTTCTCCGCCAAACTCTCCGATGGAACGTGGGGGGGCATAAACAAGGCGCACGTCCCGAAGATAGGTATATAAAAACAGGACATAGGTCTTTCCCGGGAACATCTCCGCCACATCCGCCCGTTTACCGGGATGTCTTTTTTCTTCCCGCTTCAAAATGGATTTGATCTTCTTTTCAATGGCCCGCGTCCGTTGACCATGGGTCATGCGTTTACGCACAACGGAAAGTACCTGCCCGGAAACATCCCGGTAGGAATCGATGATCCGCACCGTATACCCCGGAGCCTGAACTTCCTCCGATCTTTCCCGGGTCATGAACCCTTCCCGAAAGTAGTCCTTTTCCGGAGTTGTCACGGACTGAACCGCGCGGAAAGCACAATGATAATTTGTGAGAATAAGCCCCTCGGAAGAAACAAAGGAAGCCGTGCATCCACTGAGATTGATGATCCCGTCAATGAGGCTGATTCCGTTGGGGTTGTATACCTTCAGCGGATCAATACGCAATCCCTTTGAAGCCAGGTCCAGCCGCCCCAGCTCACTCAATGGCCACATGCCTTCTTCGGCCGGAACAGGCAAAACCAGCGCAGCCTGCAGAAGAACAATCCACAGCAGAATAAGTGAAAATCGATTCATGGTTTCCTCCCTCAATGGGTTTTGACGAAAGGGCGATCGCTCCCCGCACAGTGTAGCGGATTTTGCATCCTCCAGTCAAACAGCCGCGATATTGACATTGAGCCCTCCTTAGGGTAGAATTTCATTTATGGTGAGTGTAGCTCAAGGGTAGAGTATCGGTCTGTGGAACCGAATGTTGGGGGTTCAAATCCCCTCACTCACCCCAATTTTTCTCATGGTGAATCATGCCTGTGATTTTTTTTCGCTGAAGGGTGTTTCCATTCAATGAAGTTTAACTCCTATTTCGTAAACATCCGACACGAGGAACCCGTCTTCACAGGCAAGGTGTCCCTGGGAGACGTGAATCTCGCGGCCACCTTCACCCGCATTGAGGATGGCCTGTATACCGCTCATTTCAAGACACAGATCGCCCTCAGCCATCACCAGTCCATCAACCTGCGCAACCGCGATATCCCTGGAGATGTCCGTTTACCCGTACTCTCAAAATACAATAAGAGAAAACTGAAAAAGATCGCTCGTTTCCTGCTGGATCACCCGGATCCCACTCCCACGGATGTCGTGCTTGGATTGCTTCAGATTGAGAAATTCCTTGAGGCGGACAGGTTGCTGGATTTTTTTGCGATCTCCCGAACAGGAATGCTTTCACTACTGGTTGCCGCGGAGATTCGACAGGAACTGAAACTCATCGAAACCGATTCACTTCTGACCCTTTCCTATGAGAACTTCCAGTTCATGCGCAAGGCTCTGGATGTTTGGCTGGAAGCAAAACGGGAGAAGAATGTCCAGACGGTTCCCCTGACTCACGTGGAAGCTCATCTGAAAATACCGCAGAGTTCTCTTCTGTTCCGTTTTCTTCTTTCGCCGGGTGTCACCGCAGGTACTTATCGCCTGCTGGAGGGCCAGCTCGTTTTTGCCCGTCAGGGAGTATCTGAAAAAGAAAAACAGAACATCCGGCTCATTGAAGAAGAGATCCAACGCTCCCGGAAAATGGTCTTTTCCATTGACGATCTGTTGAAAACATCCGGATTGTCCTACCCGTCAATAAACAGCGCGATCTGGTACCTGCTGAACGAAGAGGAAGTGGTACGGTTGAATGAACGTGATTTTATCTTCAAGAATGATCTGGTTAAGATCATCAACCGCCTGAAAAAATACAAACGGAATCAGGGGGATATGCTCGACATCAAAACCTTCCGGGAGATGACCCTCTTAAGTCGAAAATCCATTATCCCCCTGCTGGAATACTTTGATACCCAGGAGATCACAGTCCGGGTCGGTGACCGCCGCCGGATTAAACTTCAGGTTTAAAACCAGCATCCCCTCACCGGATCCCGATTCGCCGACAAGAGCCGGAACTGAAATGAGTATCCGCTTACTGAGAGCCACCCAGCAGTGAATTGAAACCCTGATCCTGCTCTTCCTGTACCTTGCCCTTGGTTTTGACATTGTAGTACAGGTGGCGGAGAAGTTTGTATACCCTGGACTGGGTTGAGGGATTCATTTTGTAGGCCATGGCCAGGTACCGAAGGGCCTTTTCCACATCACTGGTTTGTGACAGCACCGCGATGTTGTATGCGGTTTTGACATTGCGACGAATTTCGAAAGAGCGTTCCAGGTAGGAGATAGCCTTGGACTTGTTTCCCAGCTTGGAATACCAGACAGCCAGAGAATTGAGATAACGGGCATTATTCGATTCCTTTTCCACCAGCTGTTCCAGGAATTCGATGGCTCTTTTCGTATCTTTCAGTCTGTAGAGTCCATTGGAAAGCGAGAAAACCATATCGGCATTCTTGCGTTCGGGTTCCACGGCATAGGCTTCCAGTGCCTTGGTTGCGGCTTGCGCAATCAATTCGGGATCTTTCTTGCCGCGAGCATACAGGGTCTGGATCTGGATCCGGAGTGCGGGAGCGATATACTGCTTGTCATATTTCTTTACGCCATCCTCTGAAGCCTTCAGCTCCCG
>CAYVBC010000071.1:0-2915 GCA_964449545.1 uncultured Clostridia bacterium
GAGAAGAATGATCCCAGGATGATCAGAAGGGAGCTGAAATTGGTCCCCCTACCCAGCGCGCCCAGAAGCTGTTTCTGGGTGGCGCCTTCCTTGGTCCTGACCATGAAAATTCCGATAATGGAAGCCAGAATTCCGATACCCGCGATCACCATGGGCAGGATGACGGCATTAAAGGCCATCTGTTTCACCGCGATAAAAGCGGAAGCGCCAAGAGCTGCGGAGGAGAGGATGGAACCCGCATAGGATTCATATAGATCCGCCCCCATTCCCGCCACATCACCGACGTTATCACCCACGTTGTCCGCAATGGTGGCCGGGTTTCGTGGATCATCCTCCGGAATGCCGGCTTCAACCTTACCCACAAGGTCCGCTCCAACATCCGCGGCTTTGGTGAAAATTCCACCGCCAACTCGAGCAAAAAGGGCTTGAAGAGAAGCACCCATGCCGAATGAGAGCATGGTAACCGTGGTTACCGCGAGGCTGTATTTCAGCCAGACATGCAGAACGAGAAACCACAGGGTCACATCCAGCAACCCGAGGCCCACAACCACAAGACCCAGAACGGAACCACTGCGAAACGCAACCCGCAAGGCCTTATCCAGTGAATCGCGCGCCTGGTTTGTTGTACGCGCGGATGCGAGAGTGGCTGTGGTCATTCCGATGAATCCAGCCAGAGCGGAAAAGAATCCACCGGTCAGGAATGCAAATGGAGTCCATGGTGACTGGACCTTCAACACGTAGGACAGAAAGGCCAGAAAAATGGCCGCGACCACAAAAAATACGGCAACGACTTTATACTGTTGTCGGAGGTAAGCCCGAGCGCCTCGGCGAACCGCTTCCGCGATTTCAATCATTTTTTCATTGCCTTCCGGCAACTTCATGATCTGGCGATAAAAAAGGTACGCAAACAGCAAAGCAATGGCAGCTGATACTGGAGCGATTCCAAATAGCAGAATGTTTTCCATGTGAGTTCTCCTTCAGAGGGATGGTTGATATCGAAGCGTTATTTTAGAAAAAAACGCCCTCCATGTCAAGGGTTTTCCCTATAGAAGCCCAGGGAAAGATGGTTAATGTTGAAACAATTTCAGGCGAAGGATGGCTACATATTCCCTGGCAATGAGACGCAGATTGCGCACCCACTGGCGGATTCCGCTAGAGGATCTGATTTCGGATTTGGCCATATAGGCCACCCGGAAATCCGGGAAATGAAGTTTCCGGCCCAGCATTTTTACACGGGATTGATGATATGGAGATGTGCAGGCAATGATATGTTTGTAGCCCTTTCTCCGGATGATATCCAATCCAAACACCATGTTCTGAAAAGTATTCTGGCTCTTTCCTTCAAAGAGGATGTGATTCGGATCCACCCCATTCCGGATCAGGTATTGACGAAAATACGGGATTGCCGGACTGCGGGTGTACAAAGAACCATCCGAAACAAGGATGGGGCGTGCTTTCTGTCGATACAGTTGGATGGCCAGCTCCAGACGCTCCTCCGTGCTGAATCCCAGTGTTACCTTCGGACGGAGGCCGCCTCCCAGAACAAAGAGGAGATCTCCATACTCCGGAGGAATGGGTTCCCCGTCTTCCAGGAACGAGAGCAGGATTCCTCTGCTTTCATTGATGAGTATAAAAGAAGCGATAAACAGCAGCCCCATCAGGAACCAGCGTCGCGATCTTTTGGATAATGGGATCGTCATACGCATCTCATTCGCAATTGGGTGAATTAATTTCCCCGATTCCGATGCGTAAAAGGCCGCAGGCGAAGCAGGAATACGGTTCCGATACCGATCTCAACAAGATTGAATAAGAGGAGAATGACGGCACCGAAAATGGGGATGAAATTCAGCACGGCAAACACCATGACTCCTGCCAGCAGGATCCGGGAAGTGCTGGATGAAGTGCGACCGAAAAATTTAAGAATGCGGCTTCCCAGGAAATAAAGAAACGCAGTTCGGCCGAAAACGATGATTGCGAAATAAGCGATAATGAGGAGAAAGAGAAATGGGATCCCGATAAGAAAAAAACTGAGAATCATTGAAACAAAGAAAAGCACAATGAATGTCAGAAGTGAGAGAATTCCCGCGACACCCATTCGCCATCCTCTCTCTGCGATCATGCGCTCAGCGCTCAAAATCTTGGCTGGGAAGAGCACGAAAGTCAATAAAGCGATGACGAACCATACGATGATCTTGGCCGCTCTGAAAAATCCCGCGGATCGCCGGCCCGAAAATATGGGGTACAGAGAGCTTCTAAGGCTTTTCCAGTCGTAATGGAAGTGAAAATGCCCCCCATCGATCCTTGCCCCGGGCCTGCGTACCTGTATGCCGCCGATGAGGAGAAGTTCCCCCTTTATTACGGAATTTTCCAGCAGGGTGACCCGGGTGCCGATGCAGATCACGTCTTTATCCACAACACCTTTCACAATGAGTTCTCCGCCCGCCATGAAGATCGATTCCCGCAACCTTCCGTTTATGGAAATTTTACCCTTCCATGAGAGAATGTTCTCAGACAGGGATTCATCAGACGCCACGATCAGGTTTTTTTCAACCTTGTATCCCTGAGCGGAAAGAGTAATGGACAGTGTCAGCAGTGTCAGAATAATAAGTGCCAGTCGTTTCATGGAAGGATACCTATAAGGTGCGTCGGCTCCGCCGATGCTGGTGTATGAAGCGATACAGAAAGTAAACGGGCAACCCCGTCATCATCACAACAAAAAGAAGGACGAGTTCTCCATCGATGTTCAGATTCAGGAAAACGGACAGAAATTTTGATATTGCCCGAAAGGCCGCATAGATGCCGGAAAAAAGCATCGATATCCCCTGGATGATGCCGCCCATAAAACCGAACACACGGTTGGAGGTCATCTGCATTGCCTGGATCAGGCTGTTGTGCGCAAAATCAAAATAGATATA
>CAYVBC010000071.1:3015-8439 GCA_964449545.1 uncultured Clostridia bacterium
CGATCTCCTTTCGAATCAGTTCCTTGGCTTTGAAAATGCGGTTTTTTACAGTCCCTACCGGCAGTTCCGTCACTGAGGCGATCTCTTCATATTTCAATCCCTGCTGGTAACGCAGGAGGATCAGGTCCCGATATTTGATCGGGATGCGATCCACGACATTCCAGATGTAGGTGCGGATCTCCTCTTTTTCCAGGTTTGAGAAACCATCTTCACGAACCACCTGGTTGGTTCTGGAAAGCTGCTTTCTGGAAAGTGGGTTGCTGTCCAGTGAGTCCACATACGCCGGGTTTTTGCGAACATGATCAATGACCATGTTGTAACAGATCCGGTAGGCCCAGGTGGAAAACTTATACTGAAAATTATATTTTTGAATGACCATGTAAATCTTGATAAAAAAATCCTGAGTCAACTCCACGGCAACCTCTTCATTCCGCACCATGCGGTATATGAAGTTGAATATGCGTTTATTGTAACTTTGCATCAAGTGCTCAAAAGATGCGCGATCTCCCTGAAGGATCTTTTTGATCAATTCCTGATCGCCATCCAATATCATGTGTACGTCCTGACCGTGAAAAAGTTTTGTAACTCCCCTATTGCAACGATTCTTCTTCCATTATGATGACTTCGGTTCCGGGGGGAGTTTTCATGCGGAACGCATCCGCCTGAACCGGGACACCGGGTTGATAATTGCTGAAAATGAATACATGCCGGCCACCACCTGAATCCCTGAACTCCACTCGTTTGACTCTGTGATCCGAGTCCAGAAAAACCAGATATTGAACACCCTCTTCGCTCGCGTCTTCAATCTCCAGTGAACGATTGGCCGGATTACATTTGCGGATCCCTGTTCGGTCATTTGAAACAAGTAACTCCCATATCCAACCTTTCTGACTGGAATTCACGCGTCCTCTGGTGAGTTGTCCGGCTTCAGGCTCGTAAAACTGATACCGTTCCCCATCAAGAAGAAAGACTTTCTTTTCGGGAACGCGATAGGTCCAGCGAATCCGGCGGCTTTCGACAAACAGTAGGTCTCCGGACTCCTCCACACTCAAATCGTCGCCGTAATACACCTGCTGGATAAAAGAAACCCGGAAGGGTTTCATGAGCTGTATGGCATCACGGGCCGCATTCCACAACGGGCATTTCATGTCAGGCTCGGTTGATCCGGCCGGAACAGGAGACCCCATCAACAGTAGAATCAGAACCAGAGCGGAAACCGCGCTTTTCAGTCGTTGAAATCGATGGGCGTCCAATTCAGTTTGCATCTGAGATAACGATCTCCCTGGGGAAGATGCGGCATATCCGGTATATTATCATGAATCCCACTGCAGGCGATTCATTTCTCATGGAAAAGAAGCTACATTCCCTGAGACATCATCTTGATGAAGTCCGCATTGGTTTTGGTCTTGGATAGTTTCTCAATCAACAGCTCCATGGCTTCCACTTCCGACATCTGAGAAAGAACCTTGCGAAGCACCCAGATCTTATTCAGGTCCGAAGCTTCAATCAGCAGTTCCTCGCGACGTGTTCCTGAGCGAAAGATGTTGATTGCTGGAAAAACTCTCTTCTCCACCAGTTGGCGATCCAGGTTGATCTCCATGTTACCGGTTCCCTTAAACTCCTCGAAAATCACTTCATCCATGCGGCTGCCCGTATCCACCAGAGCGGTAGCGAGAATTGTCAGACTGCCGCCTTCCTCGATATTCCTGGCCGCTCCGAAAAACTTTTTCGGCTTATTCAACGCATTGGCATCGATTCCACCGGACAGCACTTTTCCGGAAGAAGGCGTTACCGCATTGTGCGCGCGAGCAAGTCGGGTGATGGAGTCGAGAAGGATCACCACGTCACGCCCCATTTCAACCAGGCGCTTGGCTTTTTCCAGTACAATGTCCGCCACCTTGGTGTGACGCATGGGAATTTCATCGAAGGTGGATGAGATCACCTCACCATTCACATTTCTGGCCATGTCCGTGACTTCTTCGGGACGTTCATCAATCAAGAGAACGATGAGGTAGACTTCAGGATGGTTCAGCTCAATGGCTTTGGCGATGCTCTGGAGGATCATGGTTTTACCCGTACGGGGAGCGGCCACGATCAGGCCACGTTGGCCCTTTCCCACCGGGGTCAGCAGGTCCATGACACGTCCGGTCAGGTTGGTGGGGTCTGTTTCCTGCATGATCCGTTCATCGGGATACAATGGGGTAAGTTTCTCAAAGCGTTTCTGACGCCGCGTTTTCAGAACGAAATCAGGGTCCTCGGAGTTGATGGCTTCAACGGTCAGCAGGGCAAAGTACTTCTCCCCACCCTTGGGGGGGCGAACGGAACCTGAAATGGTGTCGCCGGTCCGGAGATCAAACTTGTTTACCTGGGATGGAGAAACGTAAATGTCTTCCGGGCTGGAAAGGTAAGCGGCATCCTGAAAACGCAGGAATCCGTATCCCTCACTGTGAATTTCTATAACGCCTTCAGCAAACAGTTTCCCATTGGCATTGGCCTGGGCATTGAGAATATTGAAATAAAGGGCATTGCGATCTTTGATATCCAATTCTTCCAGTTTAAATTGCTGGGCGAGTTTAACGAGCTGCTCAGGCTCCATATTCTTCAAGTCTTTTAAAGAGTTCATACTTACTCCTTTAGCGCTGCTTTTATGATATTTGCGAGGTCGATTCGACATGATTCTGATTTTATGGAAAATGGAAGCGCCCTTACGCCGAATCGATCAATCAGGCTTTGGATTTGGCTTTTAAGAGCGGAAGAGTTTAATTTATCACTTTTAGTCAGTACTGTCAACAAGCGAAAATTTCCTTCAAGGATTTTTTCCAGAATCTCCACATCGTTATCCAGATATCCTCTCCGGGAGTCGATCAGGTGGACCACCAGCCTGATCCGTGGATTGTTCTTAAAAAAAGCGTCCATCAGCCCCTTGACACGACTGGACTCATGTTTCGGAACCCGGGCATATCCATATCCGGGCAGGTCCACAAGATAGAAGTGATCGTTGATGCGATAATAATTGACACTCAGCGTTTTTCCGGGAGTAGAACTGGTTCTCGCGAGCTTTTTCCGATTCACCAGGCGATTGATCAATGAAGATTTCCCCACATTCGATCTGCCAAGGAAAACAATCTGGGGAACATTATCCTGAATCAGTTCCCGGGCGACGAAAACTGTTTTAACAAGGTCCGCGGATCGAATGATCATTTTGCCTCTTATTGGGTCACAACTACTGCGTTACTGCAGGTTTGTGTCGAGAAAAGGTTTAATCAACTTGCTGTTGATGTTCTTGATCTTAATCGGTTTTTCCAGAACAAGGTCCAGGACTTCACTGAAGTTTTTCACATAGTAGATGCTCATGTCATTGCGGACATCTTCCGGGATATCTTCAAGGAAATCCTTCTCATTGTCTTTCGGCATCAGGACATGACGGATGCCATAGCGGTGAGCGGCAAGCACCTTTTCCTTAATCCCCCCCACCTGCAGAACCTGTCCGCGGAGTGTGATCTCTCCGGTCATGGCAAAATCAGCCAGTACCGGGATTCCAGTAATCAGTGAAACCATGGATACCGCCAGGGTGACGCCGGCGGAAGGCCCCTCTTTGGGTACGGCACCTTCGGGTATATGAAGGTGTATGTTGTACTTCTCAAGGCCGTCGGTATCAAAGTCCAATTCGAACAGTTTCAGCTTCGCGCAACTGAACGCCGTGGATGAGGATTCCTTCATGATGTCTCCCAGTCTTCCCGTGAGAATCAGCTCTCCTTTCCCACGCAGAAAACGGGATTCAATAATCAGGATGTCTCCACCGGTAACCGTCCAGGCCAATCCCATCGCAACACCCACCTCATTCTGGTTCATCTTTCGGGAATGGGTATATCGGGGCACGCCCAGGAACTGCTGCAGGTGCTCAGCGGAAAGTATGAAGGGCTCTTCGCTATCAGATTTTTTTTCCACGAAGCTTCGCACCACCTTGCGGATAAGTACGGCTACCTGTCGTTCGAGGTTGCGAACTCCCGCCTCCCGGGTATATTCATTGATGATGGAAAAAAGAATGTCATCGGAAATCTTGAAGCGCTTCATGTCCAGCCCGGCTTTCTTGGACTGCTTGGGAATCAGGTAGCGTTTGGCGATCTCCAGTTTTTCCCTTTCCGTATACCCCGGGAGTTCGATGATTTCCATGCGGTCCAGAAGTGCCGGAGGGATTGTGTCAATGGTATTGGCGGTGGTTATGAAGAAAATCTTGGATAGGTTTATTTCAAGGTCCAGGTAGTGATCGACGAATTCATGGTTCTGCTCGGGATCCAGAACCTCAAGCAGAGCGGAAGCCGGATCTCCTCTAAAGTCAGAGCTCAACTTGTCGATCTCGTCCAGAAGGAAAACCGGATTGCGTACCCCCGCTTTCTTCAATCCCTTGATGATCTGTCCGGGATATGATCCGATATAGGTGCGTCGATGGCCGCGAATCTCCGCTTCATCCTTGACACCACCCAGTGAGACCCGGGTGAACTCCCGGTTCAATGCCCGGGCAACGGAGCGTGACAAAGAGCTTTTTCCCACTCCCGGAGGCCCGACGAAACAGAGGATTTCTCCTGTAGAGCGTCCGGACATCTGTCGAACCGCCAGGTAATCCAGGATTCGATCCTTGGCTTTCTGAAGGCCGTAGTGGTCTTCATCAAGCACTTTGGCGGCACGTTGGATGTCGCGGTTCTCCCGCTTTTCTTTTTTCCATGGAATGGCCAGGATCCAATCCAAAAAATAGCGTGAAACCGTTCCTTCCGCGGAGAAAGGGGGCATCATGCCCAAGCGGTCCACTTCCTCTTCCGCTCTTTTCAGGACATGCGCCGGCAATTTTGCCGCATGCAGCTTTCGCCTGTACTCTTCGATATCGGATTCCTGCACCTCTTCCCGACCCCGTTGTGCTTCTCCATGAGTCCCGGATTTGATTTTAAAGACTTCCTTTTTCAGCAGGTTGAATACTTTTACACCCCGCTTGTACACGTCCAGATCTTCCAGAAGTGCCTGCTTTATCTTGATCGGGGCTGCGATGACGGAGATAATGATGTCCGTAATTTCAGAAAGTTTATTGGCTTCCAGTTTGGCTACAATGCCATGAAGCCTGACTTTTTTCAAGCCGACATATTCCTCGAACGCGGCAATCAGATTTTTGGATAATTCAAAGGAATTTCGGTTTTCATCCAGGTTTTCCTTCAACACACCCACGTGTACCAGGTAATGATCGGAGTCATCGGAAAACTCCTTGATCCGGGCACGTTCCATTCCGTGGATTATCACACGGAAACTTCCGTTGTTCTGCTCCACTGATTTTTCCACGCGGGCGATGACGCCGACTTCACAGATTTCAGAAGGTGCGGGGATATCACTCAACTGGTTCTTCTGAACCGCGAGAAAAATATAGTTGTTATAACTTTC
>CAYVBC010000072.1:0-4389 GCA_964449545.1 uncultured Clostridia bacterium
GCGATGTCCGAGGCGTAGCCGAAATCCTTCCGTTGCGCCATCACATCCTTCAATGATTCTTCACAAACAACCTCTTTGCGCGCCGTATTCACCAGCACCGCGCCAGCGGGCATGCGCATCATGAGGTCCCGGTTGATCGATCCCCGGGTTTTTTCATTGGCCGGTATATGCAGGGATATGTATTGACAGGTGGCATACAACTCTTCAACCGAATCCAGGGCGGTGACCCCGTCCGCTTCAATCACGGAGTTTTCGATAAAGGGGTCGAAGGCGTATACCTTCATGCCGAATCCATGCGCGATCCGGGCCACATGCCGGCCGACATTACCGAAGGCGTGAATTCCCAGTGTCTTGCCCAGCAATTCGCTCCCGGGTTTTCCGTTGAATCCGTTGCGGGCCATGTACACCATCATGCCCAGGGCCAGCTCCGCCACGGCGTTGGAGTTCTGCCCCGGGGTGTTCATCACCACCACGTTCCGTGCGGTTGCCGCCTCAAGATCCACGTTGTCATAACCGGCCCCGGCGCGCACCACGATTTGCAGGTTGTTTGCCGATTTCAGCACCGCGGGCGTGACCTTGTCACTACGGATGATCAACGCGTCCACGTCGGATACCGCGGCTTCCAGCGCGGCCGCCTCGGTATAGGATTCCAGTAGAATCATTTCGTAACCGGCTTCCCCACAGATTTCACGGATTCCCGTCACGGCATCGGGATGAAACGGTTTGGCCGTAGCCACCAGTACTTTTTTACTCATTGTGTTTCCCCTGTTTGAATTGGTTTTCTTTTCAAATTGTACGGCCGCTCCCATCCATTGTCAAACATCCCTGAATCCCTTTATTGAGAACATTTTCCCCCTGATTTTTTTATGAACCCGAGTGACACATAGATTCGGCTATAATCGAGGAATACCTTGATTTATGCTAAGGATTCGAACGTACTCGAAGGCGTGAGCGGATGCATTGCGAATCCGGAGTGAGGAAGGTCCCGGGCGGGCTCAACCCCCCGTCATCAACATGAAGGGTTTGTTCTGGAAACTCTTGTACAGGGGACGCAGGCGCTCCGTGTTGTAGTATTCATTCACATTGACCTGTTTTCGCCGCGACGCCACCTCTTCGATGGGCTTGTCCCCATAGCATCCATTGCATATGGCCGTGAGACGGCCCGTGCGGTTCTTCAGGATCAGGTCCAGAGCGAGGTTGCCGAAAGTAATCGGCACAATGGAATCCAGTGAATCCGGGCCTCCCGCACGCACCAGGTAGCCCAGTTTCTGGCTGATACAGTTTATCAGCTGTTTTTCCCCGTATTTAGGGGATAATTGCTTCAGATTCCGGGCCACAAGTTCTCCGATTCCCCCCAGCTTGGCGTGGCCGAACATATCCCGTTCCTCATCCTCGAAGACCATGTCCTGCCCATGAAATGATGCCCCCTCGGAAATCAGAACCACGGCGTAGCGGCTGGGATTCTTCAATCGATCCTCCACCAGCAGGCGGCACAGATTGTCCACGCTGAAGGTATGCTCCGGGATCACGCAGCGATCCGCTGCCCCGGCCAGGGTCGGCAACAATGCCGTAAAACCGGCATATCGACCAAAAACTTCCAATACCAGGAAACGCTCATGCGAACCCGCGGTGGTTCTCAGGCTGTCCGTCAGGGAGATCACGCGGGAGACACAGGTGGAAAACCCGATGCAGTAATCCGTCCCCGCCACATCATTGTCCATGGTTTTGGGAATCCCGATCACGGGAACTCCCTCCTCGTGAAGGCGAACAGCGTACCCGAGGGTATCGTCCCCGCCGATGGCGATCAGCGTATCAATTCCGAGGAATTCAAGGTTCTTCAGAACTTCGGTGGTCAGATCATTCCATTCTTCCCTATAGGTTCCCCCCAGGTGCGGGGGGACCAGTTCTCTGGGAATCCGGCTGGGGAGGGTGCGCGACGTATGCAGGAAAGTCCCCCCGGTCCTGCCCACCCGCCTCACCATTTCTCCGGTGAGATTAACGACATGAGGGGAGTTGTCGGCATCCCCATGGCGCTGAATCCTCGTTAGCCCCGCCCAGCCGCGGCGGATTCCCACCACCCGGTAGCCTTCACCCAGAGCGCGCAAAGTCACGGCCCGGATGGCGGGATTCAGCCCCGGGACATCCCCCCCGCCGGTCAGAATACCGATGGTCCCCCGGTATCGGAGGGATGATTTGTTGGATTCATTCTGTGCGTTCATGATGCACTTCTCTTCCGGCACTGAGCCGGCGGGCGCCCCGTGCCCGTACTCACGGATCGACTACTTCAATTCAGCGCTGCTGGACCACAGACCGTGAATGTTGCAATAGGAATTGGCCATAATGGTTCCGGCCACTTCCGTTTTCAGTTTCACGGTCACATACGGCTCCGCGTAAACTGTGCTGGTGTTTGGGCCCTGGGCGGAAGCGCCATGGCTGTCAAAGGAATAGCGTCCCAGAAGATAGGGGAATTTCCCGCCTTCAGGCAGAAAATAGACTTCCATCCAAGCGATGTGGTGCTCGGTGGTATTGGGGTGAGTGATCTCTTCGCCGATATTCACTGTAATCGCCATGGCTGTGCCGGGAGAAAAGGCGGGAAGGTGAATCACCGGTGCATGCTTCTCCTGTTTCCAATCCGCGGCTTGATACATTTCTTTGATTTCTTTCATTTGGGGCCTCCTGTTGTTTTCCGGATATTCCCGCGTGGAGCGGGAGGTATCTCTTCCCTACTGCATGGTAGCACCACGCCGGATCAAATGCAACGGGAACACCTCCTTGCAATCTTATTTCTCTCCAGCTACAATGAAATCATGTTCCACGAGGGAGAAAGAACGTTCGTATAGCGCTTCAGCGCGCTTCCACCACACCAACCGCAGCCGCTTGAAAAGAGGTTCTTCAAATTACATCCTCCGGGAAGCAGCGCAGGGAGCGAGATTCAACCGCTTTCGGCCCACTTGAAAGAGGAGGTCAACCATGAGCCGGAGAACATTGTTTGTCTTCAATATTCCCCCCGACCTCCCCGAACGTGAACTGGCTGAACAGTTTTCCTACTTCGGACGGGTCCGTCGCATTCGACTGATCCGGGAAAAGGGATATGGTTTCGTGGAGATGGGGCGGTCGGAAGAAGCGAACACGGCCATTCAGGGGATCAACGGAATTGTCCTCCGCGGTAACGCGATCAAAGTGGAAATCGCCCGCCCGCGAAAGAAGAAACGACGCAATCCAGACCCGGATCGGGGCGTAACTCAGTCAAATCGATCTGAATAATCAGCTGTTGCTTTCGCGGGTATAGAGGTACCGTTTGATTTTGCGGGTCGCGGTTTTGATGAAGGGTTCCTCCCGTTCAATCACCTTGGATATCTTCGCAAAAGAGGAAAGCCGCTCGTTGGCTTCCGCCTTGATCCGGGCCAGAGTCCGTTCAATATAAAGGGCGCGTTCATCCTCCGATTTTCCCGGCGTTTCCTGGTCAACCAGGTCATAATCCAGGTAGACCCAGGCTTCAAGGCGACCATTCCGCTCAATCACCAGCGACTCGGACACTTCAAGCATACCGTTCAGGATATCCTCAATGGCTTCCGGATAGATGTTCTCCCCGTTGGCCATTAGGATCATATTCTTGGATCGGCCCGTCACCACCAGGTTTTCCCACCTGTCAAAATGGCCCAGATCTCCCGTATGGAACCAGCCATCCTTGTCAAACACCTCGCTGGTCAAGCGTGGATTCTTGTAGTAGCCCTTCATGACATTGGGTCCCTTGGCGCAGATCTCACCGATCCCCAGTTTCCCTTCCGGATTGTCAATCCGGAGTGTCACACGGGGATAGGTTTTTCCGATGGCGCCCACGCGGAGGGTTTTATCTCCCAGGGGGCCTCCGGCCAGCAGGGGGGCCGTTTCCGTCAGTCCATACCCGATGAGGTAGGGAAAACCGATGGCATTGAAAAAACGCTCCGCTTCATGATTGAATGGGGCGCCTCCAATGGCCATGACTTTCAACTCTCCCCCGAAAAACCCCATCAGGGAATCGTAGATCTTCTTGTAAATCCTTTTCCGGATCAGGGGAACCTTGACCGCCATGCGCACGACCCGTTTTTTCTCCAGAATGGGAAGGACCTTTTTCTTGAAGATTTTTTCCATCACAAGGGGCACGGAGCACATCGTCGTGGGGTGAACCGTTTTGCATACCTCTTCCAATACACGCGGGGTCGGTGGTCGTTCCAGGTAAACCACCTGGGCACCATTGATCAACGCATACAGAAAGCCCACGGTGAACTCATAGGTATGGGAAAGGGGGAGCATGGAGAGAAAAATAGAGTCCGAGTCCACTGGAGCCAGGCCCACCGCGCCGGATGCATTGGCGATCAGGTTGCCGTGGGTCAGCATGACCGCCTTGGA
>CAYVBC010000072.1:4489-8215 GCA_964449545.1 uncultured Clostridia bacterium
GAATCCATCAGAACATGGCGGATATCGGCTTCGGGGAAATCGGGTAAAATGGGTACGGCGATTGCCCCCACACGGACGATGGAAAAATAGGCGATTCCCCAATTGGGGGAATTCTCGCCGAGAATGGCCACACGATCTCCATGGGAGATCCCTGACTCGCGTAGCAGTTCGGACACCCGTGTGACCCGGTCCAGAAGTTCACCATAGGTAATCGGGGTTTTTCCGTACCAGCCCAGGGCGGGGCGGTCAAAATGTTTTTCAGCCAGAATCTCAAGGAAATCATTCAGATTTCGCGCTTCACTTTCTGCAGACATGTCCATAAATATACGCTTTTTAAAAAAAAATCTCAACCGGGGACCCTTGCAATTCATCATCGGATACGCTACTGATAGGCTATGGAAGACGCAATTTTGACGATTCGCTCCCTGACCAAGCAGTATGGAGAGGTCCAGGCCCTGAACGGGCTGGACCTGACGCTGGTTCCCGGTGAAATTTTCGGCCTGCTGGGGCCGAACGGCGCGGGAAAAACCACCCTCATATCCATCCTGTCCGGTACGGTTCGCGAATTTTCCGGCAGTGTGCAATTCATGGGGAAAAACCTTTTTCGGGAGCGTCGCCTGCGTCGTTTCCTGGGAATCGTCCCCCAGGAGATGGCTTTTTATGAAGAACTCGGGGCCCGGGAGAACCTCATGTTCTGGGGCGGGTTGTATGGTCTCTCCTCGGCCCTTCTCAAAAAGCGGACGGATTCCCTGCTTGAAACCGTGGACCTCGCGGACCGCGCCAGAGAACCGGTGAAAAACTTTTCCGGAGGCATGAAAAGACGCCTCAACCTGGCCATCGGCATGATCCACCAACCCCGGCTACTGCTCCTGGATGAGCCAACCGTTGGCATTGACGTCCACGCCAAGGTTCGAATTCTTGAAATCATCCGCCAAGCGGCGGAAAACGGAACCACCGTGGTTTTCACCACCCATCAACTGGCCGAAGTGGAGGAGATCTGTCATCGGGTCGCCATCATGGACAAAGGGAACATCCTGGCCATTGGCACACTGGAAGAACTCATCCGCATCGTTGGAGAACGGGAAGTGGTGGATATCTCCGGTTCCTTCAGCGCGGCGGACGCCGCCGGGCCCCTGTCCGGCATCCCGGCAGCCGATCTTCTCTCGATTGAAGACAATGCCGTCACCCTGGCCCTGGACTGCACGGATCGCATTCCCGCCATCCTGGAAAAAATGTTTCAGGCCGGGGTCAATGTCGCGGACCTGAAGATCAAATCACCGAACCTGGAAACCGTTTTTCTCAAACTCACGGGAAGGAGTCTGAGAGATTGAAACGGATCCGCCTGATCGTATCCAAGGACTTCCGGCGAAGGCTGCGCGCTCCCGCCGGGATCCTCATCCTCATGGTGATTCCCATGCTCATGACAGCCCTGTTCGGATTCGTCTTCGCTCCGGGAAGCGACTCCAGCACAATCTCCATCCGAATCCTCGTGGTGGATCAGGACCGCAACTTCGGCGCGCGCATGCTGCTACAGGCCTTTCGCCAGGAAAAATTCGCGGACATGTTCCGTACCGAAGTGGTCAATGAAACGGATGGGCGCCGCGAAATCGCGCGCGGCCACGCATCCGCCCTGCTGGTCATTCCGGAGGATTTCACCACTCACCTGTTCACCGGCAAGCCCAGTGTCATTGAAGTGGTGAAAAACCCCGGAGAAAATTTCCTTCCCCAGGTGGCGGAAGAGTTCACCCGCACCTTCGCACTGCTCGCTTCCGCGGCAGTGGCCGTATTCGGTGATGAACTGGCCGCGATCCAACCCATATGGGAGACGCGCTTCGAAGAGATCGACTCTTCCCGGTTACTCTCCCTGATGGAGGGGATCAAGCCCAAAATCACTTCCCTGCGTGGCGTCATCTCTCCCCCATTGATCGGCCTTAAGACCGAATCCGATCAAAACGAAAAAGGCGACCAGAGTATCTCCGTAACGCCAACCACAATTTTTTCCGTAATTCTTCCGGGCATGGCCATTCTGTTCATGCTGTTCATCGTGGAAATCTTCATGCGGGAAATTCTGACGGAAAAGGAGGATGGCACACTCAGTCGCCTGCTTTCTTCCCCTATTCCCCCCTGGGAATACGTGGTGGCAAAGATAGTCTCCGCCTGGGTCATGGGCATGGTTGTACTGCTCCTGCTGGTCACCATGGGGCATCTTATCTTCGGAATCCAATGGGGCGCCCCGATCCATGTGTTGCTTTTCGGCGGCGCCACGGTGGCCGGATTATGCGGAATTTTTGCATTGCTGAACGCCTTCTTTCGCAACCGTAACCAGGCCGGCAGCATCACCGCGCCCGTAATACTGCTTTTTTCCGCACTGGGCGGCAGCATGATTCCCCTGAACCAGCTCCCCGCATCCATTCAGGGAATCGGGCAATTCACCCCGAATTACTGGTTCATTCACGGCACGGCGACCATTCAATCCGGAGTCTTCCCCGTGGTACCCGCCCTGATCCTTCTCGTTGTGGGAATTTTTCTAACCACGGCCAGCCTCCCCCTCCTGGTCCGGAGGATCTCTCCATGAATCAGCCGTTCCGCATCGCCCGCCTGGACATCCGACGCATGATCCGTGACCGGGCTTTCTTCTTCTGGAGCCTGGCATTTCCAGTCCTGCTGATTCTTATTTTCGGTAACCTCTATCGCGGTGAAAGCGGTCCGCCGAAAGCCGGTCTGATTGTGATCAATCACGACGCCGGGCAATGGGGCGATTACCTGGTGAAAAAACTGGAATCCCCATCCATGCTCATCAGCAGCGCGGAAAAAATTCCGGAAAAATACAACCGCTGCCTGGTCATTCCCACTGATTTTTCGGCCCGGATTCAAAAACGGGAAGCCCAGAAACTGATCCTTAAAAAAAATCCCGACGCCAGCAGTGAGGCGGCCACCCAGGTGGAAGTCAAGATCATCCAGGGCCTGGTGCGCATGATCGCGGAAATCCTGCTTCATCCGGATCCGGCGACTTTCTTTTCCGCCCCAGCCAGACCGCTGCGGGAGCTGGTCACCATTCAATCGGGATTCCCTCCAGACACCCTGACCACCATTCCCTCCGGTTTCGACCACGTGATTCCCGGGATATTGGTCCAGATGATCATGATACTGGTGTTGATTTACGGAGGCATCACGGTCATGGAGGATCGCCAGCGGAGAATTCTGGCTCGAATCCTTTTCTCTCCGGCCTCCATCGCGCAATTATGGACGGGAAAATTCCTGGGCCGTTTTCTGGCCGGATTGTTACAGGCATTGATCCTGTTGGGGATCGGCCTGCTTTTTTTCCGTTTGAATCTGGGCAATCCTCTTCTGTCGATCCTGGTGATCCTGGTTTTCTGTGCCGCAATCTCCGCGCTGAGTATTTTCCTGGGATCCGTGTTCCGCAAGGAACAGGTGATCATCGGACTGGCCGTGCTGTTCAGCAACCTCTTTGCAGCCCTGGGCGGTTGCTGGTGGCCGCTCGAGGTGGTCCCCCCCACGGTCCGCGCCCTGGGTATGGTGACACCATCATGGTGGGCCATGGACGCCCTGCACAAAGTCATCTTTTTCAAGCAGGGGCTGGGAACACTCTGGATTCATTTCCTCATTCTTTTCGCCTTCACGGCATTTTTCTCCCTCCTCTCCGTACGCTTTTTCAAGATTCAAGACTGATATTTCAAGATTTTTTTCACAGGAAAAAAGAAAGTA